>CAYMFP010000397.1:0-2840 GCA_964389385.1 uncultured Phycisphaeraceae bacterium
GTCGAAGTCGCCCTTGACGAGGCGGCGGACCTTCAGGGCGGTGTTGTAGTACGCCTCGTAGTACCCGCTGCTGAGCGCGTGCGTGCCGAGCAGGATGCGGTGGCGGACCTCCGGGCCGAGGCCCTCGGTGCGGGAGCGGACGTACAGGTCCTCCAGGCCCTCGCCCGGGCGCGGCTCGGCGCGGCGTCCGTAGCGGACGCCGTCGAATCGGGCGAGGTTGCTCGAGGCCTCGGCCGGGGCGACGAGGTAGTACGCGGCGACGGCCGCGCGGGCGTTCGGGAGCCGCACCTCGACGATCTCGGCCCCGAGGCGTTCGAAGGCGGCGATCGCGCGCTCCACGGCCGCGATCACGCCGGGGTGGTTCGCGTCGCCGCGCGCGACGGCGGGGACGCCGATCCGTGGCGGGTGTTCGGCCGGCTCGCGGAGCACCCGCAGGAATGGCGGCCCGGGCTCGGGGCGCGAGGTCGCGTCGCGGGGGTCGTGCCCGCAGATGATCCGGAGGCAGGCGGCGGCGTCCTCGACGGTGCGGGCGATCGGGCCGATCTGGTCCAGGCTCGAGGCGTAGGCGATGAGCCCGTACCGGGAGACGAGCCCGTACGTCGGCTTCACCCCGACCAGCCCGCACATCGCCGCGGGCTGACGGACGGAGCCGCCGGTGTCCGAGCCGAGGGCGAGGGGGACGACGCCCGCCGCCACGGCCGCGGCCGAGCCGCCGCTGCTCCCGCCGGGGACGCGGTCCGGCGCGTGCGGGTTGCGGGTGGGCCCGAAGGCCGAGTGCTCCGTCGAGGAGCCCATGGCGAACTCGTCGAGGTTCGTCTTGCCGATCACGACGGCGCCGGCGTCGATCAGGCGCTGGGCGGCCGTGGCGGAGAAGGGGCTGCGGTAGTTTTCGAGGAGCTTCGAGCCGGCGGTGGTGCGCCCGAAGCCGAGGCAGATGTTGTCCTTGATCGCGACCGGCACGCCGGCGAGCGGTCCGGCGTCCTCGCCGGCGTCCAGGCGGCGGTCGATCTCGCGGGCTCGATCCAGGGCCTCGCCCTCGAAGACGTCGATGAACGCGTTGAGCGCGGCCGTCTCGCGGAGGCGGTCGAGCGCGGCCGACGCCGCCCGCTCGGCGGTGAGTTCGCGCGCGGCGATCCGGCGGGCGGTCTCCGCGGCGGTCATCGGGGCTGTCGGGAGCATCGCGGACACGGATCCAGCGTAGCGGGGCACCCGTGTTGCCGGTGGCACGGATGAGCCCGCTTCGGGCTCATTCGTGGCTGCGCCCATCCGACCCCTGGGTCTCGCCCGCCCGCGCGCACCCCGCGCGATGTTGCGGCGCGCACCTGGTGATCGGACGCGGCCACGAATGAAGCCGCGGCGGCTTCATTCGTGCCACCGGCCGCATCATGCGCTCCCGTCCCCGAGCACCTTCGGCACGCGCACGAACGGGGGCATCGTCTCCGGGGCCATCTGCATGAGGTCGTCGGAGGTGAGGCGGCTGCCCGTCCCCTCCGCCTCCGGCTCGTCGTCCCGGAGCACCGTCTCCAGATCCCCCACGTGGGTCATCGGCTCCACGCCGGCGAGATCGAGCCCGCGCAGGCGCTCGGCGTACGCGAGCACCGCCGCGAGCCGTTCGCGCTCGGCCTCCGCCTCCTCGTCCGTCAGCGCCAGCCGGGCGAGGCGGGCGACCTTGCGGACGTCGGCCGCGGTGAGCGCCGGGGCCGGGTCGGCGGCCGGGGCGGGGATGAACGGGGGCTGCGGCTCCATGGCTCCAGTCTACCGGCGGGCGGCGCGGCGGAGGCGGCGGGCCTCGTCCGCCGGGGCGGGCGTCCATAGCCTCAGGCCATGATCCAGCTCGGCGTCAACATCGACCACGTCGCGACGCTCCGCCAGGCCCGCTACCCCGGCGCTCCGGACGAGGGCGAGCCCGATCCGGTCCGGGCGGCCCACGAGGCCGAACTCGGCGGCGCCGACGGCATCACGATCCACCTCCGCGAGGACCGGCGGCACATCCAGGACCGCGATCTGGAGCTGCTCCGCCGGTTCGTGAAGGTGAAGCTCAACCTCGAGATGGCCGCGACGGACGAGATGATCCGCCTCGCCGTCGAGCACGCGGGTTCTCCGGCCGGCGGGAGGACGGGGGCGGGCCCGCACATCTCGATGCTGGTCCCGGAGGGGCGGCAGGAGGTGACGACGGAGGGAGGGCTGGACGTGGCGGGGCAGCTCCCGCGGATGCGGGAGGTCGTGGCGCGGCTGCGCGAGGGGGGGCTGCTCGTCTCCGCGTTCATCGACGCGGACCTGCGACAGGTCGAGGCGTGCGCCGCGGCGGGGTTCGACGTCTGCGAGGTGCACACGGGCCCGTACGCGCACGCGTTCGCGGCGTGCGGCGGGGATTTCCGGCGGGAGAGCGTGTGCGAGCACCTCCAGGCCGTGCGCCGCGCGGGGCAGCGGATCCGGGAGCTGGGGATGCGGTTCAACGCGGGGCACGCGCTGAACTACCACAACGTCGCGCCGATCGCGGCGCTGCCGGTGGCGGAGCTGCACATCGGGCACGCGATCGTGAGCCGGTCGGTCTTCGTCGGCCTTCGCGCGGCCGTGGCGGAGATGAAGCGGGTGATGGTCGAGGCGCACCAGGCCGGGCGCACGCACGCCTGACCCGCCGCGGCGCGTCAGCAGCCCGCGCGGAAGGACCCGAGGAATGTCAGCAGGTCGGCGACGTCGGTCCGGCCGTCGCCGGTGACGTCGGCCCCCGGCGCCCCGTCGCGGAAGTCGGCGAGGAAGGCGAGCAGGTCGCCGACGTCGACGCCGGGCTGCCCGTCCCACTCGGCGCCGCACGCCTCCACGACCCGCAGCACGCCCTC
>CAYMFP010000398.1:0-2820 GCA_964389385.1 uncultured Phycisphaeraceae bacterium
CGAGTCGGAGGAGTGCGCGGAGGAAGACCGGCATGCGGAGCGGATGGTACCGCGGAGCGGTCCGCGGCGTGGAGCGCAGTCGGTCTTTGGTCGGGCGACGCGGGAGCGGGCAGGGCGGGATGCCCGAGGCGCAGCGGACATCGTGCGCCCCGGCCGGGCGAGCGGCCGCGCCGAAGCGACGCCAAGGGAGGGAGAACCCGCAAGGCCGCGACCGCGGAAGGAGCAGGCGACGCACGCGAGCCGAGCCGTGGCGTCCGGCAAAAACGCCCGCGGGGGGCCGATGGGCCCCCCGCGGAAGGTCTGGTGCGATCCGATCGTCCGGCCCCGAAGGGCGCGGAGCGGTCAGGAGTTCGGGCAGCCGTTGCGGAAGGCGCCCAGGAACCCGAGCAGGTCGTTGACGTTCACGGTGCCGTTGCCGTCGAAGTCCGAGCTTGCGTCCTGGGTGCGGAAGGCGCCCAGGAAGCCGAGCAGGTCGTTGACGTTCACGGTGCCGTTGCCGTCGAAGTCGGCCGGGCAGTCGTCCTCGGCCGGACCAGCTTCGACACTGCCCGGACCGAAGGCGTTGACGCCGAAGCGGTTGGGCGTGAGGTTGAAGAACTGGGTGTCGAAGGAGGTGACGACCACGACGTAGGTCGTGCCGGTGCTGAGGTCGACCGACTCGATGAACGAGCGGAGGAACCCGAAGCTGGGATCATCATCGTTGGCGGCGATGAGGTTCTGCAGCGGGTTCTGCGGATCGAACGCGTTCTCGTAGAGCAGGATGAAGCCGTCCCAGCTCGTGTTGTCCAGGTCGACCGCCCACTCGTAGACCGCCTCGAAGGCGTACTCGCCGGAGGCGGTGACGTGGAACTCGAACGACTCGTAGGCGACGTCCGCACCCGCCGGATCGAGACCGCTGCCGTCCTCGAGCGGACGGTTGAAGGTCGGATCGGCCTCGGGATCGCCCGCGTCCGGGTTGAGGATGTCCACCCAGAAGTAGCTCTCATCGACGACGATCAGGTCGTAGGGCCCTTCGCCGGAGGCGTCGAAGGAGTCGACGAGGATGTAGTAGGTGCCCGGATCGAGATCGGTGAACAGATCGATCACGTCGAAGGAGCTGAGCCACGGGGCACGGGCGAGGAGCGTGTGCTCCGCGTCCCAGAGCGTGATGTCGTGGTCGACATTGGGGTTGACGGTGGTGTCGCCGAAGATGTAGATCGTCATCGGCCCGCCGTCGAACTCGACGGTCCAAACGTCGTCGCCGCCGCTCCACGAGTTCTGGCCGTCGACACCCGGGACGCGCTCATCGAACGCGTTGTCGTTCGTGGAGTTCGAGTTGTCGCCGGAGACCAGATCCGTCGGGACGATGGTGCCGATGGACTGGTCGGCGAAGCTGGGCATGAAGCCCGCCGTCAGCGTGTACGCGCCCTGCTGCCCGTTGCGGCTGTCGACGACGATGGAGTAGGAGCCCGCCGCGAGATTCGGCACGCGCAGCGTCTCGGTCGTGCCGGTGGCGCTCGAGGAGGCGACGAAGTTGAAGTCGCCCTCGATCAGGCCGAGGTTGAGGTTGGTGCTCGCCGTGAGGGTGAGGTCCAGGTCACCGCCGGGCCAGACCAGGGTCCAGACCTGGTCGGGGCCGTTGTTGCTGCCCGAGGCGCTGGTGCCCGGGAGCGGGCCGGTGAGGTCGGCGTTGTTGCCGGCGCCGCTGGTGTTCCCGTTCACGCTGCCGGGGGCGACCAGGGTGCCGATGGAGCGGGCCGGGAAGGGATCGACACCGGCGGCGCTGACGGCGCGGACCGTGAGCGTGCTCTGGGCGCCGAACGCCGAGACCCAGCGGGACTCGAACGCGCCGGCGACGTCGTCGTCATCGTCGAAGAAGTCGAGCCGCAGGACACCGTCCGGGAAGAACAGGTCGCCGAGGCCGTTATCGGTCAGGTCGAGGATCTGGAGCTGGAAGTAGTTCGCGGCGGTCACCACGCTAGCGTCGCCGGCGCCCGGGCGCAGGAAAAGACCCGCGTTCGAATCGTCGCTGCGGGCATAGCGGATCCGCGCCTCCTGGGCGATACTCGGCGGGTTCGTCGTGAGGAAGACGTCCCACGCGATGCCGGTGACGATGACCGGGGTCCCCGAGGGGAGACCGAGCATCGTCGCGAGGTTGTAATCCTGGAAATCGTTGCTGGGATCGCCGAGAACGCCCCACGCCTCGTTGCCGGTGATGACCAGATCGAGGTTCGTCTGGGCGAGGGCCGTGGACGCGGGAACAAGAGACCCGGCGCAGAGAGCCAGGCCAAGCGACATGCGCGAGATCATGCAACCTCCTCCTTCTGAGGACAGATATACGACCATGTCCCCGCGGCCGGCCCCGCGGAACCGCAGCGCGACCGACAACGAGGGCGGATCGAGCATAACCGCCGGTCTGCCCCCCTGCAATGAAAATCTCGCGCCGCCTGAAACAAATGCCGTGCGCCGCCTTTGCGCTTGCCGGCCGGGCAGACCCACCCGGCGCCCGCCCCCGCCCACGATGGGCTGTTTCACCCGACGGACCGGAACGCGCCGCGCCCGAAGCTCCCTTCAGACCAGGCCCTATAAGTCGCGCAGCATCGTGGGCTTGCCGAAGGGCCGGACGCCGCATCGCTTACCCACAACCGGTTTCCAGCCCTCGCGTACATGCAGTCTGCACGACTCTCCGGGCTTTCCTATCTTTACAACTGTGTGCGGCAGATGCAATGGGGGGGACAAGGGCTCGGTCGGCCGAGAGACCGTCCGAGCCTCGATAGAGCCGAACGCCGCGACTCAGCACCCCGCGCGGAACGCCCCGAGGTACCCGAGCAGGTCGTCCAC
>CAYMFP010000399.1:0-2819 GCA_964389385.1 uncultured Phycisphaeraceae bacterium
CCCATCACCCACGCAACACCTGCAACGCCGCTTCTTCGCGCGCCCGCGAACGACTTCCTCCGTCTACCGCGCCGTGCGTGCCAGGGCAAGCCCGGGGCCTCGCCCGTGCTCCGCCGCACTGCGCGCATCCTGCGCGGGGGGGCGTCCGTTCGGGTGAATCGCTCGGCACGCGCGCCGCGATGAGGTAGTCTGAGGCGGAGGCGCGGCCGAGCGCCCGAGATTCCGTTCCGTCGCCCGTGCGCCGCATCGGGGAGCCCATGTCGATCCTGAACACCTCCCGCTCGACCGCGAAGGGGAGCCCCACCCCTGCACCCCCGAAGGACCTCGCGGGGCGCGACCGCGTGAAGATCGAGCGCCTGCGCCCGTGCGTCGACGAAGGGCGGTTCCCCGCCAAGCGCTGCGTCGGGGACCGGGTCCAGATCGCCGCCGACGTCTTCGCCGACGGGCACGACCACGTCGCCGCGGCCGTCCGGTGGCGGCGCCTCGGGGAACGCCAGTGGCGCGAGGTCCTCATGGAGGACCGCCCGAACGACGTGCGCGTCGCCTGGATCACCCTCGAGGAGCCGGGGGGGTACGAGTACCACGTCGCCGGGTGGGTCGACCGGTTCGGCACCTGGCGCAGCGGCACCCGCAAGAAGGTCGAGGCCGGGCAGGACGTCTCGAGCGAACTGCTCGAGGCCGCGGAGATGCTCGCCGAGGCCGCCCGGCACGCCCCCAAGCACGACGCCGCCACCCTGCTCGCCCTGCGGGAGCAGATCGCCGCCGGCGAGGTCGAGCACGACCGCCGGGCCGAACTCGCCCTGTCCGAGACCGTTTCCGAGCTGGTGCAACGCTCGCTCCCGCGCCTGCACGAGGTCCGCTCCGAGCAGACGCCGACGATCTGGGCCGACCGCCGCAGGGCCGGCTTCTCCGCCTGGTACGAACTCTTCCCCAGGTCGACCGCGCCCGAGCCGGGGCGGCACGGCACGTTCCGGGACGTCGAGAGCCGCCTCGGGTACGTCGCCGAGATGGGCTTCGACGTGCTCTACCTCCCGCCCATCCACCCGATCGGGCGGACGCACCGCAAGGGACGCAACAACGCGGTCACGGCCGAGGAAGGGGACGTCGGATCCCCGTGGGCGATCGGCGGCTTCCTCGCCGACGGCTCCCGCGGCGGTCACAAGTCGATCCACCCGGACCTCGGCACGATGGAGGACTTCCGCTCCCTCGTCCGCGCCGCGGGCGAACGCGGCCTGGAGATCGCCCTCGACATCGCCTTCCAGTGCTCGCCCGACCACCCCTACGTCCACGACCACCCCGCGTGGTTCAAGCGGCGCGCCGACGGCACCATTCAATACGCCGAGAACCCGCCGAAGAAGTACCAGGACGTGTATCCCTTCGACTTCGAGTGCGACGACTACCGGGCGCTCTGGGACGAGCTCTACAGCGTGTTCGTCTTCTGGATCGAGCGCGGCGTGACGATCTTCCGCGTCGACAATCCCCACACCAAGCCCTTCCCCTTCTGGGAATGGATCATCGCGCAGCTCCGCACGAGCCACCCCGAGGTGATCCTCCTGTCGGAGGCCTTCGCGCGACCGCCGGTGATGTATCGCCTCGCGAAGCTCGGGTTCTCGCAGTCGTACCAGTACTTCCCGTGGAAGACGACGAAGGCGGAGCTCGAGGACTTCTACCGCGAGACCACGCGGGCCGAGGTCCGCGCCTTCTTCCGCTCGAACAGCTGGCCGAACACCCCCGACATCCTCACCGCCTTCCTCCAGTACGGGGGCCGCCCCGCCTTCGCGATGCGGGCGGTGCTCGCCGCGACGCTCTCCGCGAGCTGGGGGATCTATGGGCCCGCCTTCGAGCTCGTCGACCTGACCGCCGTCCGCCCCGGCAGCGAGGAGTACCTCGACAGCGAGAAGTACCAGGTCCGCTACCACGACCTCGACGAGCCCCACTCCATCGCCCCGTTGATCGGCCGCCTGAACGCCATTCGGCGCGCCCACCCGGCCCTTCAGGACGACGCGCACCTCCGCTTCCACGCCACCGACAACGATCGCCTCCTCTGTTTCAGCAAACACACACCCGACGGCTCCGACGTGGTCGTCGTGGTCGTGAACCTCGATCCGCACCACCGCCAGGCGGGGCGCGTCACGCTCGCGCTCGAAGATCTTTTCCTCGCGCCCGACAAGTCGTACCAAGTCCACGACCTGCTCGGCGGCGCGCGTTTCGTCTGGCAGGGCGCGCAGAACCACGTCGACCTCGAACCCCACCAGCTTCCGGCCCACGTCTTCCACGTGCTCGGCCGGCGGCGCTCCGAAACCGACTTCGAGTATTACCTGTGAGCGACTCCGAGCTCGACGACGACCCGCGCTGGTACCAGCGGGCGGTGATCTACCAGGCGCACGTGCGCGCCTTCTACGACAGCAATGGTGACGGCATCGGCGACTTCCGCGGCCTGACCCAGAAGCTCGACTACATCCACGATCTCGGGGTCACCGCGATCTGGCTCCTCCCCTTCTACCCGTCACCGCTCCGCGACGGGGGCTACGACGTCTCCGACTTCACCGGGATCCACCCGAGCTATGGATCGATGCGCGACTTCCGCGCCTTCGTCCGGGCGGCCCATGCGCATGGCCTGCGCGTCATCACCGAGCTGGTGCTGAACCACACGAGCGACCAGCACCCCTGGTTTCAACGCTCGCGCCGGGCGAAACCGGGCAGCAAGCACCGCGACTTCTACGTCTGGAGCGACAGCCCGGAGAAGTATCGAGGCACCCGGATCATCTTCAAGGACTTCGAGCCATCGAACTGGACCTATGACCCGGTGGCGCGGGCTT
>CAYMFP010000400.1:0-2817 GCA_964389385.1 uncultured Phycisphaeraceae bacterium
CGACAATGCCACTTGCGGCCGCCGCGGGCAACATCGACGAGGACCCGCCACGCGCCCCCCTCAACGGGAAGCCCTGAGTCGTCGCACTCCACGTCGTAGTCGAACGGACTCCACGGGCACTCCGGCGAGAGGAGGTCCGCCGTCCTGATCCGGCTCGGCGGCGGCCACGCCGCCCGCATCGCGTCGATCTGGGCCCTCGTCTCGGCGGCGACCTCGGCCGCCTCCCCTCGGAGCGAGGGGCGAGTCGGGGGCGCTTTGGGGGCGGCCAGCACGGCGAATGGATCGGCGTCATCCCCTGCGGGGTCGACCCCCATGCGACCGGCGCCCTTGCTGACGGAGGCCTCGCGGGGGAGTATGCCGGCCTTCCGCGCGTGGCGGAGGAGGCGGGCGGTCCGGCGGAGGCCGGCCTCGGCCCGCTGGAGCCGCCGGTCCCACGCCTTCGCTAGCCGGTCGTCGTCGCCCGGCCGGGGCGGGGCCAGGGTGGGCACGCCGCACGCCCCGGCGAGCCGGTCGAGCACTTCCCAAAGTGAGTCGACGTCTTTGGCGGGCGCGTCCTCGGAGGCCCTCTCCTCGCCCCCTCTCAGCGCCTCGGCGCAGGCGCGGACGAGTTCGACGTGGGCGACGGCCAGCGCGTGCTGGTCGACGGCCCACCGACCGAGCGGGCCCGCCCCCGCCCACCCCAGCGCGTCGCGGACGGCCCCTACGCGGGCCAGCACGGCGAGGCGGCCGTCGGCGTCCCCGGCGGCCTCGAGGACGGCGGCGACGGCGCCCGCGGCGGCGACGGCGACACCGTCGTGGACGCCCGCCCCCGCGCGTGCCGACGCCTCGCTACCCCGCGCCTCGGCCGCACGGCCCCAGGACCGCCCGCAGGCGGCGGCGGCCGCGCGGAGGCGGACCAGGGCGGGGTGCCCATCGTCGCCGTCGCCCGCACGGAGCGCCCGCTCCGCGTGCACCCGGAAAGCGTACGCCTCCCAGGTGGTGCTCCGAACCAGCTCCGCGTGGAGGGAGGTCGGGTCGGAGGGGGGCGGAGGCGGGGGCTCGTACTCCCCCTCCTCAGCGGCGGGGGCGGCCCTGCGGCCCCGGCCGGTCAAGGCCTGCTCAGGGGCCTGGGCTCGGCGCTCTGGGGCGGCGGCCTCGGCGTCAGGCGTGGGCGCCTCGGCGGCCCC
Source organism: uncultured Phycisphaeraceae bacterium (assembly GCA_964389385.1). Taxonomy (GTDB): domain Bacteria; phylum Planctomycetota; class Phycisphaerae; order Phycisphaerales; family UBA1924; genus CAYMFP01. The sequence goes on from CAYMFP010000400.1 coordinate 1,167, forward strand.
GGCGGCGCGCTCACGGCCGGCACGCGGGCGGCGCCACTCCCCCCGGTGGTACCGGTACCCCTGGGCCTCCAGCGCCCGCGAGAGCGCGGCCTCGACCCCGGCGGTCAGCACGCGCGTCGCCTCGTCGGCCGCGTCGACGGCGGCCTCGAAGCGCCGCAGCGCGGCCACGCGGTAGGCGGCGTACGCCCGGTGCACCCCGGCCAGCTCCGCGCAGAGGCGGGCGTGGGGGCCGGCGCCGAGGTACGTGCTCCGGACCCGGCCGTTCGGGTCCCTCGACTTGCGGTAGTAGTAGGCGGGGCCGTTTGGCCCCCTGGTTTCCCATCCCATGTGTTCGTCGTTCTGGGGGACGGACCACGTGCGCGAGGGCTCTCGCGTGAGACGGTCATCCCTTTTAGGTACAAGGGGATGAACGCTTGTGCTACGCCGTTCGATCCCCCGTTCGCATCGAGTATAGCGAGAGGTCGCCCGCCCTCCAAAAAACGGGGGTGGGCCTTGGCCGCGGCGGCGCAATCCACCCCTCGGATCGGGCACTATCGGAGTGGAAGGGGCCGCACGCGGCGGCCCCACGGACTCACGCCTCAGCCCCCATGCCCCACGCCCAGCACGGGCCGGACCCCCGGCCCGGCCTCCTCCACGTCGCCCTCGCCGTGGCCCGGTGCCTCGTCGCCGTCCTCACCGGGCGCCGCTGGCCAGACCCCAACGGGTAGGCCGCTGCGCTCCTCCCACTTCTCCATCCACGAACACACCCACGCTACCCCATGACCACGACCCTCCACAACCCCCTCCGCGACGCCGCCGCCGGCGTCGCCCACAAGGACCTCGGCGCCATCGCGGCCAACCAGGTCGTCGACGGCCTCCCCGTCATCAACCGGACGAAGAGCCTGATCTCCCCCTTCGCCCCCATCGTCAAGACCCCCAACCTCTCCGAGAACTCCGGCCAGCTCACCGGCTACTCCATCGAGATCGAGGACGACGCGGCCCCGCACGGCTTCCGCCACATGGGCAACGTCTCCGAGAAGTACCTCCTCATGACGAACGCCGAGGTCCGCGAGATCGGCCTCGAGATCGCCGAGGGCACCGGGCTCCCGTACGCCGAGAGCCGGGCGTTCTTCGACGGCGGCCGGTTCGCCTACGTCGTCGACTTCGGGGCCGAGGTGTCCCAGGACGTCGGCCTCGCCGGCGAGCCCGACCCCGTCGGCCTCTCGCTCGTGCTGCGCTCCTCCTACGACCAGTCGTGGCGGTTCGAGGCGGCGCTGATGGGGAAGCGGTTCGCCTGCGACAACGGGCTCCTCTCGGGCGAGTTCTTCGCCCGCGTCTCGTTCAAGCACACGACGGGCTCCGCCGCCGAGGACTGGCGGGAGGTCGTCCGCCAGGGGATGCGGCTGGTGCACCGGGCGCCGTCGGACCTCACGCGGTTCTGCGGGGCGCTCCGGCGGCTCCGGCAGGCGCAGACCTCCGACAAGCGGCTCCGCGAGGTGTGGGCGCTCTTCCCGCAGCTGGGCGACTCCGTCGTGGGGAAGGTGATGCGGCGCTACGTCGAGAGCGAGGAGCCGACGCTCTTCGGGCTGTTCAACGCCGGGACGCAGGTGTTCTGGCACAACCCGAAGCAGACGGCGGCCGACTGGGCCCACAACGACCAGTTCGTGACGCG
>CAYMFP010000401.1:0-2776 GCA_964389385.1 uncultured Phycisphaeraceae bacterium
GGTCGCAACTACCAGTTTGAGCTCATTGTGGCAAGACTATTGCAGCTCGACGGCTATTCACCCAAGTGCTCCGAGCCAGATCTACAGTTCGAGAAAAATGAGGTAAAGTATGGCATCGCATGTAAGAGATTGATTAGCCATCAGAAGCTCGCGCGTCGAATCAGCGAGGGTATCCGGCAACTTCGGTCGGCCGGATGCCCCGGATTTGTTGCCATCGACATGTCGCCCCTCATGAACCCGGAACACTCCATCTTCATTGCAAGGGACGTCGCATCCGGGACGGCCGCCATCCGGGACGTCCAGTTCCACTTGGGAGAGGAATTCTTCAAGAGGTTTCCTCCTGACGCCACGGAAGAACATCTCATCGGCGTGATCTGGTTCGGTGCACATCCTGCGATGGCGGGCGATATACTAGCGAGTCCTCGTTGCGTCATTGTGACGTTGTTCCATGATCCACCTCGCCCTGAAGATAAGGGATTCATTGGGTTCCTCCGTCGCGGCAATTTTCTTCTAGGTGGCGGACACCCTTAGGATCATGAGGCACCTGACCTTGAGATTGCCCAATTGTTGCACGGCGTTACGCCGGCGTGCCTTCCGGCAACATCGATCCCGTCTCCAGCAGCCGCCGGTGGAACTCGAACGCCCGCGAGAGGTCGTGCCGGATGTGCCCCGCCGGCGCGTCGTCCACGTACCGCCGCAGCTCGTCGCGGAACGCCGGGTGGGCGCACTTCTCGATGATCGTCCGCGCCCGCTCGATCGGACCGAGCCCCCGCAGGTCCGCCAGCCCCTGGTCCGTCACCAGGATCTGCACGCTGTGCTCGTTGTGGTCCACGTGGCTGACCATCGGCACCACCGTCGAGACCGCCCCGCCCTTGGCCACCGACGGCGCCATCAGGATCGACAGGTAGCTGTTCCGCACGAAGTCCCCCGAGCCGCCGATCCCGTTCATGATCTGCGTCCCCGCCACGTGCGTGGAGTTGGCCATCCCGTAGACGTCCATCTCCAGGATCGTGTTGATCGCGATCACGCCCAGCCGGCGGATCACGCCCGGGTTGTTCGACAGCTCCTGCGGGCGCAGCACGATCCGCGGCGTGAAGAACGCCATGTCGTCGTACACGCCCCGGACCACCGGGTCCGAGAGCGTCAGCGCGCACGTGCTCGCCCCCCGCAGCCGGCCCTCCCGCATCAGGTCGATCTGCCCGTCCTGCAGCACCTCCGTGTACATGTGGAACGGCGGGATGTCCGGGTGCGCCCCGATCCGGGACATCACCGCGTTCGACACGTTCCCCACCCCCGCCTGCAGCGGCAGGAACTCCGGCGGGATCCGCCCCGACCGCATCTCATCCAGCAGGAAACGCACCACGTGCTGCGCGATCCGCTCGGCCGTCCCGTCGCTCTCCCGGAACGGCGCCACCCCGTCCGGCTCGTCCGTCCGCACGATCCCCACCACCTTCGCCGGGTCGACCGACGCGAACGGAACCCCCACCTTCACCAGCGGGCCGTCGATCGGGATCGGACGCCGGTGCGGCGGCGGCGGCAGCCGCACCACGTCGTGCATCTCCCACAGCCGGTTCGAGTGCGCCGCGTTGATCTCGACGATCACCCGCTTCGCCCTGCTCAGGCACGACGGCGTCACGCCCCCCGCCGTCGTCAGGTACACCCGCCCGTCGCTCGTGCACTCGATCGCCTCGACGACCGCGAAGTCCATCTCCCCGAAGAACCCGAACTCCAGCATCTGCGGCACGTGGCTCAGGTGCATGTCCACGAACTGCACCCGCTGCTCGTTGATCTGCTTCCGCAGCGTCCGGCTCGACGCGTACGGCGCCCGCCAGCTGACCGCCTCCGCCTGCGCCAGCGCCTCGTCCAGCTTCTCCCCCGTGCTCGCCCCCGTCAGCACCCGAAGCCGGAACGGCTCGCCCCTCGCGTGCAGCGCCCGGGCACGCCGGGCCAGCGCCTCCGGCACCGCCTTCGGCGAGCCCGCGGCCGTGAACCCGCTGAACCCCACGAACGCCCCGTCCCCGATCAGCTCCGCCGCCTCGTCCGCCGTCAGCTCCGGGAAACGCGACTGCGAGATCGTCATGACGCCGCCCCGCCCGCGGCCGGCCGCACGCCCGACCCCGCCTCCGCGCCCGGCCCGGCGACCTGCACGCTCAGCCGCTCCGCGCCCGACGCCGCGCCCGGGGAGGGGAGAGGCTCCGCGAACGCCCGCGCCGCGCCCCCGGCCGGCGAGGGGATGAACACCCGCCCGGACGGCGCCGCGAACGCGTGCCCGTCGATCTCCGCCAGCAGCTTCCCGTCGTCCCGCAACCCGCGCACCACCCCCGTCCGCGGCGTCCCCGAGACCTCGATCCGCACCGGCTCGCCCACGAACGCCAGCCGCTGCCGGAGCTGCCCGATCATGTACCGCGTCGGCCCCGAGTGCTCGTGCTCCACCAGCCGGTCCCGCAGCCGCGGCAGCAGCCGGTCCAGCAGCCGCCGCGCGTCCGGGTCCGGCGCCCGCTCCGCCCGCAGCGACGTCTGCGGGTAGTCCGCCCGCGGCAGTTCCGCCGGGTCCAGGTCCGCGTACGCCGCGATCGTCAGCAGCAGCGTCGGCGGACGCCGCGTCGCGTGCAGCGGCGGCGCCACCGCCTGCCGCACCGCCGCCACCCGCGCCGGGCCCAGCAGCAGGTCGCCCGGCCACGCCAGACGCACCGCCCGGTCGGCCGCCGGCTCCAGGCACTCCGCCAGCGCCAGGTCCGCCGCCAGGATCGCCGTCGCGTAGTCCGCCAGCGGCTGG
>CAYMFP010000402.1:0-2763 GCA_964389385.1 uncultured Phycisphaeraceae bacterium
GGGGGGGGGGGGGGGGAGGTGGTGGGGGGTGGGGGAAGGAGTGGGGGGCATGGCGCTCTCGTGGCGCCGGGCGGGCGCCCGGCACGCGGCTTCGCTCCCGCCGGCGGCGGCGATGCCCCGGCGGCGACGCGACAAGCCAACCCCCGCGGCTCAGCCGCTCTTCCGGCGCGCGTACCCCGCCCGCGGGCGCGGGCCGCCCGCGTTGCCCTCGCCCGGCTCGATCACCACCGTCGGCGCCTCGAACGGCGCCGGCTCCGGGTGATCGCCCACCTCGTCGTTCGGCGGCCAGCCCGTCGCCTCGAGGAACCGGCGCCGCAGCTCCGGCATGATCTCGCCCGACCGCACGCCGAGTTCGGAGAACCGCACCGGCTCCAGGAACCGCAGCCGGCTGCGGCTCGGGCGCCACAGGCTCGCCCACGCCGGGTCCACCTGCGGCGTCCCGTCGATCACCACCGGCAGCACCACCGCGTCCGTCTTCGAGATGATCAGGCTCAGCCCCCGCAGGAACGGCAGGATCATCCGCGGCGGGCGCTCGATCCCTCCTTCCGGGAAGATCCCGATCACCCCGCCCTGCTCCAGGTGCCGAACCGCGTCCCGGATCCCCGTCCCCTCGCGCTTGCCCCCCCGGCTCACGAAGATCACCCGGTTGTACTTCCAGAACCACTCCAGCGCCGGCAGACGCATGTCCTCGGCCATGATCCACCGCACGTCGTACGGCACCACCGCCGAGATCAGCAGCGGATCGACCCCGGCCGTGTGGTTCGCCACGATCACCAGCGGACCCTCGCCCCGGTTTCCGGAGGGGATCTTCCCCACCATCTCCGCGGCCCGGCGCAGGTGCTCCCGACCCTCGACCCGCAGCCCGTGGAACCGGAACACGTACGCCCGCCCGATCCGGTACAGGATCCCGAAGCCGAGGTCCCCGCGGGGGTTGCGCGCGATCGCCCAGCACGCGGCCGCGAAGCCGACGTACACCGCCAAGCCGAGGATCAACCAGAACCACCAGGGCACGCGGGCGGATGTTAGCCACTAACAACATCCACGCCGGTTCCGCACGCGCGCGATCGACCGCCCCGGGCGGCGCCGCGCGCACGCCTGCACCCTCCGGCGTCCCTCCCCTCCGCCGGCACCGAACAGACCTCTGACTACACTCCCCCGATGTCCGACCTGTGGGCCACCCGCCGCGCCGAGAGCCGCCGTTCCGTCGAGCCCCTCGCCGTCCGCATGCGCCCGCGCACGCTCGACGAGTTCGTCGGCCAGGAGCACATCCTCGGCGAGGGCAAGCTCCTCCGCCGGATGATCCACGCCGACGCGATCACCAGCCTCATCCTCCACGGCCCCCCCGGCACCGGCAAGACCACCCTCGCCGAGGTCATCGCCGCCAGCACCCGGCGGCGCTTCGTGCGCGAGAACGCGGCCTCCGTCGGCGTGAAGCGCATCCGCGAGATCATCGACGAGGCCGCCCGCGCCGTCGAGGACACCGGACGCCGCACGATCCTCTTCCTCGACGAGATCCACCGCTTCACCAAGGCCCAGCAGGACGTCCTGCTCGGCGACGTCGAGCGCGGGCTCATCACGCTCATCGGCGCCACGACCGAGAACCCGCTCTTCGCCGTCAACGCCGCCCTCATCAGCCGGAGCACCCTCTTCCGCCTCGAGCCGCTCACCGAGGAGGAGATCAAGGAGGTCGTCCGCCGCGCGATCGCCGACCCCGAACGCGGCTTCGGGAACCTCGACGTCGGGATCACCGACGAGGCCCTGCAAATCTGGGCCCTGAAATGCGAAGGAGACGCACGGCGGGCGCTCACCGCGCTCGAGGTGGCCGTGCAGTCGACCAGGGCGGGAGGCGCGAGCGATGCCGGACGAATTGATCGAGGGAGCGGTGGACGCCGCGGCCGAGGCGGCGGGGACGGCGGTGGGGGGGCTGGCGCGGGGGATCGGCTGGACCCTGTGGGTCGGCCTGGACTTCCTGACGGATCTGCTCCTGCTGCGGTGGATGTGGGAGAGCCCGGAGAAACGCCGGGCGCGGCGCGAGCGGCGCCGGCGATCCTGATCGACGCCCGCGTCGCGCAGGACTCCATCCAGCAGAAGGTCACCGTCTACGACACGAGCGGCGACGGGCACTACGACGCCGCCAGCGCCCTCATCAAGAGCCTCCGCGGCTCCGACCCCGACGCGGCCGTCTACTGGATCGCCCACATGCTCGAGGGCGGCGAGGACCCCCGCTTCATCGCCCGCCGCATGGCGATCCTCGCCTCGGAGGACGTCGGCAACGCCGACCCGCACGCGATCGTCATGGCCCACGCCGCCTGGAGCCTCTGCGAGCGCATCGGCATGCCCGAGGCCCGCATCACGCTGAGCCAGCTCGCCTGCTACCTGGCGCTGGCGCCCAAGAGCAACGCCGCGTACAACGCCATCAACGCCGCGCAGGCCGACGTCCGCAACAACCGCGCCCGCCCCGTCCCCATGTTCCTCCGCGACCCGAACTCCAGCCCGATCACCGAGGGCGAGGGCGCCGGCGTCCGCATGCGCGAACGCGAGGGCGAGCGCTACGTCTACAGCCACGAGGCCGGCGGGGAAGGCCGCTACGGCGTCACCGCCCAGGACTACCTCGGCGTCGAGGCGAGCTACTACCAGCCCCGAGAGATCGGCGCCGAGGCCGGCCTCGCCGCCCGCCTCGCCGAGATCAAGCTCGAACGCGACCGCCTCCGCCGCGAGATCGAACGCCTCCAGCGCGACCGCTCCCCCGCCTGACCCCCCCAC
>CAYMFP010000403.1:0-2756 GCA_964389385.1 uncultured Phycisphaeraceae bacterium
GGCGTGTCGAGCAGCGCCTTGCGCTTCATGACGTCGCGCTCGTTCTCCTCCTCCATCACCATGCCGCGCGAGGCCTGCACGTCCTTCATGAACAGGCGGGCCCGCGGGTGGTTCGGGTTCGTGTCGAGCACCTGGCGGAGGCACCGCTCGGCCCGGACGTAGTCGCCCTGGTCCTCGTAGAGCACCGCGAGGTTGAGCAGCGCGTTCACCGGGGCCGGGACGCGCTCGCAGATGCGCTCGTACAGCGCGATCGCCTCGTCCTCCTCGCCCGCGAGGTCGAGCAGGTACGCGAGGCGGAAGACCGCGTCGGTGTTCTCCGGGTCGGCGTTGACGGCCTTGCGGAGTTCCGCGATCGCGGCGTCGCGATCGCCCTCCGCCTCGAGGGCGAGGGCCTGCTTGGTGTGCCGGCTCGACGTCTCCAGATCGCGGACGATCGTCTCGGAGGCGCCGATCACCATGTCCATCGGGTCGACACGCGTCATTCCGTCTCCCGGAAATGGGTCTTCTTCGAACAGTCTGCGCACCCCGACCCCCTCCGCTCCCAGGCGAAGCAGATAGTACGCAGCCCGCGAGCCGCGGGTTCTGGACCCCAAGAACCGGGGGACACAGCTCCCCGGTCGGGGCTCAGGCCGTGCCCGGGGCGGCCTCGGCCACGGCGATGCCGGGCTCGGGGGCCCCGTCGGTGACGTCCGCCCCGGGGTCGGGGCGGACGAGGCTCATCGTCCGCCACCGCCCGCCGGCGTAGCGGACCATGAGGGCGGTGCCGAGGGAGATGATGTAGAGGGCGGCGCCGGCCCAGGGGCCGACGGAGCCGATCCCGGGGAACAGCCACAGGATCAGATGCCCCCCGCCGACGATGCAGGTCCAGCTCAGGAGGATGGTGGCGGCGCCTGGCCAGACGGTGTCCCCGGCGCCGCGCAGGGCGCCGGAGACGACGATGGCGACGGCGTCGAAGAGCTGGAAGATCGCCGCGGCGATCATGACCTTCGCGCCGATGGCGACGAGCCGGGCCCGGACCTCCGGCGGCGTGTCGGCGTCGACGAAGACGGCGATCGCCTGCTCGCGGAAGACGAGGAAGGCGACGGCGCACAGCCCCATGTAGGCGAGGGTGAGCTTCATGCCCAGCATCGTGCGGCGGTGGGCGAGGTCCGGGCGGCCCATGCCCATCGCCTTGCCGACGAGCGCGGTGGTGGCGATCGAGACCCCCACCGCCGGCATGAACGAGAGGTGCATGTACTGCAGCCCGATCCACCCCGCGGTGTTGTGCAGCTGCGGGTCGTCCCCGGCGAGCCGCCCGGCGGTCGGGATGAGCGCGACCATGAGGTACTGCCAGCAGAGGATCTCGTTGGTGAACATGGCGCCGGCGGGCCAGCCGACGCGGACGATGTCCTTGATGCTCCGCCCGCTCCACCGCCAGGCGAGGTGCGTGCCGAACTCGCGGCGGTAGCGCAGCGAGAGGAAGAGGACCATCGGGATGACGAGTTCGGCGAGGCCGCCGAGGACGGTGGCGTAGGCCGCGCCCTCGATCCCGAGCCGGGGCGCCCCGAGGTTGCCGAAGATGAGCACCCAGTTCAGGAAGACGTTCGTCAGGTTGCCGGTGAGGGCCGCGACGAGCACCACCCACGGGCGGTGCATCCCGTAGAAGTAGTGCGAGAGGGCGCGGGCGCAGAGGGTGAAGATCCCCCCGAAGAGCATGATCCGGGCGTAGCTTGTCTCCAGTTCGATGAGCCGGGGCGTGTGCGCGGCCTGCGCGCCGAGCCACGCGTAGTACGCCGGCACGAGCATCGCGATCGGCACCACGATGGCGAGGTAGTAGATCACCGAGAGGTACAGCCCGTTCCACGCGTACCGCGCGCCCTCGCGGGGACGCCCGGCGCCGAGGTTCTGGCTCACGAAGCTGTTGAGCACGCCGGTGGCGCCGAGCGCGAACGACATCGCCGTCCACGCGAGGATGCCGCCGTTGCCCTGCGCGGCGACGTAGATCGGCTCGGGGCCGATGTCCTTGACCATCAGCTTGTCGACGAACTGCATGACCGTGTAGCTGGTCATGGTCGCGACGGAGGGGGCGGCGATCATGAGCATCTCGCGGAGCGGGCTCTTGCCCTGCTCCTCGAGCGTCGGCCCCCGCTCCTCGACGGCGGGCGCGGCCTGTCTCTGTTCCTGGAGGTCTGGCACGGGTGGGTCCTGAGAGCGCCGGGACGCCGGGCCCCGCGCGGGAGCCGGAGACTCCCTCCCGGCGCAGCGGCCGGACGGCGGGCCGCGACGCGGCGGCGTATGAAGCGAGGTTTCGGGAACGCCGGTGTACCGGACGCCGGGGCGTCGGTTGCCGGACGAACGATCCAACGGGAGAGCCCGCGGCCCGCGGGCGGGGTGGTGGGGGCGGGGAGGCCGATCGGCCCCGGGATGCCGGGCGTCAGGCGCCGCGGGCGTCCGGGGAAACCCCGGATCGCGGTCGGCCGGCGAGGCCGGGGGCGGCATCCCGCGGGGCCGGACGGAGCATCGTCACCGCGACCTGGATGGCAGTCTTCATGCGTCCGGCCTCCCTTCTTCTCGGCCGGCGCCCGCGGGGCGGTCGCACGGCTGGATGCAGACTGTAGGCCGGGGGCAAGGACGGGTGCGGACCGGGGGCGCCGGCATCGCCGCGGGCGTTGCCGAGCGGCGAGCCGTGCCGGGCGAGCACGGGGAAGTTGGACGCGAAGGGCGCGAAGAGAGAAGGGGCGGGGCGGTCCGTGGATAAGCGGCGGCCGCCGGTGGGA
>CAYMFP010000404.1:0-2752 GCA_964389385.1 uncultured Phycisphaeraceae bacterium
CCCACCCCCACCTTCGCCCCTCGTCCCGCCGGAGCCGCGGGGGCGCTTCGGGCGGGGGACGCCGCGCACGGCGTAGAGCATGCTCGTCTTCAGGCCCGAGAACGAGAAGTCGAGGGATTCGCGCCCGAGGCGGGAGACGGGGAAGTCCTGGGCCCGGTCGTCGGCGCCCGGCTCGGCCGCGAGGCGGTCGAGGTTCGGCCCGCCGGGGTAGGGCAGGCCGAGGATGGTGGCGGCCTTGTCGTACGCCTCGCCGAGCGCGTCGTCGATGGTGGAGCCGACGCGGGTGAGTTCGACGGGCGAGCGGCAGTCGTACAGGGCGGTGTGCCCGCCGCTGACGACGAGGGCGACGGCCGGGAAGACGTCCTCCTCGGCGAGGTCGGTGTCGAGCAGCCCGGCGTAGAGGTGGGCCTGGACGTGGTCGACGCCGATCAGGGGTTTGCCGAGCCCCCAGGCGAGGGCCTTGGCGGCCGAGAGCCCGACGAGCAGCGAGCCGATCAGCCCCGGGCGGTGCCCGACGGCGACGGCGTCGATGTCCCGCAGAGCCAGCCCGGCGTCCGCGACGGCCCGGCGGATGACGGGGAGGATGCGTTCGAGGTGGGCACGGCTGGCGATCTCGGGGACGACGCCCCCGTATTCGGCGTGCAGCTCGGCCTGGGTGGCGACGACGGAGGAACGCACGCGGCGTCCGTCCTCCACGACGGCGGCGGCGGTCTCGTCGCAGGATGTCTCGATGCCGAGGATGAGCACGGGGGAGCCTATGGACGCCGCGGCGGCCCGGCTCCGGCGAGCCCCGTCAGTCCTGCTTCTCGACCCCCGCGTCGATGAGCCAGCGTTCGAGGTTGTCGTTGGTGATCTTCAGCCGCGTGACCTCGTTGCCCTCGGCGTCGCGCACGATGAGCGTGCCGCCGGCGATCGGAGTCTCGTCCGGCCAGAGGTCGAAGCCCACGCCCCGGTCCTCGGGGGCGACGCCCTGCGAGATCGCGGCGATGCGGCGTTCGAGACGGTCGAGTTCGCGCAGGAGCCGCTCGCGGACGTCGTTGGCCCGGCGGAGTTCGGCGAGCTGGCTCGCGTCGACGCTCGGATCCGCCTCCGAGACCGGCGACCACGCCCCGGTCTCCACGCGGGCCTGGAGGGCGTGCACGGCGGCGGTGAGCTGCGGATCCTTGAGCGCCCCGAGGATGCTCTCGGCGTTGGACCAGACGGCGGGGTCGTCCGCCGGCCCGCCGCGCCGCAGGATCGACTGCCGGCGCCGGGCCTCGAGCATCTCCCGCGTCTGCTCGGTCGTCATCTCGACGAAGAAGCCGGGGGAGGGATCGACGCCCCACTCGGTCGAATCGTCCAGCCGGTGCAGGCTGCGCCCGGAGGGCAGGTAGTACTTCTGCTCGGTGATCTTGAGGATCGCGCCCGGCTGGGATTCGAGCGGGCGGACGGTCTGCACGGAGCCCTTGCCGAAGGTGCGGGTGCCGAGGGCGATCGCCAGCGGCTCGCCGTCCGCGTCGCGGAACGAGGGGTTCTCGGTGAGGGCGCCGGCGAGCACCTCGCTCGCCGAGGCGGACTGCCCGTTGATGAGGATGACGACCGGCATCGGCGGCAGGGTGCCCCTGGCCCGCGCCTCGGCGACGGTCTCGCGCCCGCCGCCGGTCCTCGTGCTGACGATCGGCCCGCTCTCCAGGAAGAGGTCGGAGATGGCGATCGCCTCGCTGAGCAGCCCGCCGGGGTTCCAGCGGAGATCGAGGACGAGCCCGTTCAGCCCGCCCTCGAAGGCGCCCAGATCGCGGAGCGCGCGCTCGACGTCCTGGGCGGCCCCTTCCGTGAACTGCGAGAGGCGGAGGTAGGCGAGGTCGCGGGCGGGGTCGACGAGGTACTGCCACCGCCCGTCCTCGTCGTTCAGGCGGTGGAAGCCGCGGACGGGGCGGTTGCGGATGTGGTTGCGGACGACCGTGATCTCCTGCTGCTTGCCGTCGCGCTCGATCGTGAGGACGACCTCGGTCCCCGGCTCGCCCTTCATGCGGGCGATCGAGGCGTCGATCGGCTCGTTCTCGGTCGTCTTGCCGTCGATGGCGACGATGCGGTCGTCGGCCATGAGCCCGGCGGCGAAGGCCGGGGAGTCGTCCAGCGGCGTGACGATGGTGATCCACCCGTCCTTGAGGATGACCTCGGCCCCGATGCCGACGTACTCGCCGGAGATCTGCTCGTTGAAGGAACTCGCCTCGGAGGGGGGGATGTACTGGGTGTAGGGGTCGCCGAGGACATCGAGCATGCCCCGGATGGCCCCCTCCTGGAGCTTGTCGCGGTCGAACTCCTCGACGTAGAGCTGGTCGATCATCGCCTTGACGTCGATGAGCGGGTCGAAGAAGGCGTAGTCGTTGGACCGCTGGGAGATCGCCGCGGCCGAGGCGGCGACGGCGCCGCCGAGCAGGCCGATGAGGATCCACTGGCGAACGGCGTGGGCCTTGGACACGGGCGGCTCCTCCGGGGGCGCGCGGGGCTGACTCGACCCGGGGGGACCGCCCCCGGCAGGAGAACCGTACGACGGAAACCGGCCGGCGGTTGGGTCGGGCCCGATCTCCCTCCTCGGCCCGGCCGAGGACGGGATCGTCGCGTTCTTGGCGCCAAGCCGTCCGGGACCGGCGCACGGGGGCCGATCGTCGGGAAGGCAGAGGGGGCTTGCCGAGCCGGCCCGGGAGGGACCCCGAGAACGGGATCGGCACGGGGTCAGGGGGGCGGGGGACGGGTGCGACGGGCAGAGTCG
>CAYMFP010000405.1:0-2735 GCA_964389385.1 uncultured Phycisphaeraceae bacterium
TCAGCTCCGCCCGCGTCTCGTGCGGCTCGATGATCCGGTCGACCCAGCCGCGGGCGGCGCCGTGCAGGATGTCCTGCTGCTCGGTGTAGCTCGCCCGCACGGCGTCGAGGATCTGCTTGTGCGTCTCGGGGTCGATCGTCTCCCCGCGGCGCTCGCGGGCGCGTTCCTCGATCGTCGCGAGCGTGCCGGAGGCCTGCGCGGCCCCCATGACCGCGCACTTCGCCCCGGGCCAGGCGAAGCTGACGAACTGGTCGAACGCCCGGCCGCACATCGCGTAGTTCCCCGCTCCGTACGAGCCGCCGAGGATCACCACGATCTTCGGCACCACGCAGTTGCTCATCGCGTTCACCATCTTCGCGCCCGCGCGGATGATGCCGCCCTGCTCGGAGTCCCGCCCCACCATGAAACCCGTCGTGTCGTGCAGGAACACGAGCGGGATCTTCCGCTGGTTGCAGTCCATGATGAACCGGGCCGCCTTGTCGGCCGCGTCGTCGTAGATCACGCCCGGCATCTGGGCCGCCTTGCTCGGCCCGGCCTTGCCCCCGGCGACCGTCTTCTGCACGAGCTTCTTCTGGTTCGCGACGATCCCGCACGCCCGGCCGCCGATCCGCGCGTACCCGCAGACGATCGTCTGCCCGTACTCGGCCTTGTACTCGTCGAAGTCCGGCGCGAGCGACTCGTGCCCCTCGGCGTTCGGCTCCGCCCGCCCGTCGACGAAGCACGCGATCAGGTCGCGCACGTCGTACTGCGCGCCCGGCGCGTCGCTGAAGACGCCATACACGTCCTCCCCGTCGCGCACCGCGCGCACGCCGCCGCCCGCCTTCGCCCCGTCGCGTCCTGCCGCCGCGGCCTCGCCGTACTTGCCCGCCAGCTCCCGCACCCGCCGCAGGCAGGCTTCGTCGTCCTTTTCCCGGAAGTCGATCGTGCCCGAGATCTGCGCGTGCATCGCCGCCCCGCCGAGTTCCTCGTCGGAGACCTCCTGCCCGATCGCCGCCTTCACGAGGCTCGGCCCGGCGAGGTACAGCCCGCTCCCCTCGGTCATCAGGAGCGTGTCGCACAGCACCGGCAGGTACCCCCCGCCCGCCACGCAGTAGCCCATGATCGCCGCGATCTGCGGGATCCCCTCGGCGCTGAGCACCGCGTTGTTCCGGAAGATCCGCCCGAAGTCGTCCGTGTCCGGGAAGACGTCCTCCTGGAGCGGCAGGTACACGCCGGCCGAGTCGACCAGGTAGATCAGCGGGATCCGCGCCATCTGCGCGATCGTCTGGGCCCGGATGATCTTCTTGCACGTCATCGGGAAGAACGCGCCCGCCTTCACCGTCGCGTCGTTCGCGATGATCATGTGCACGCGCCCCCGCACCCGCCCGAGCCCCGTCACCACCCCCGCGGCCGGGGCGCCGCCGTGCTCGGCGTACATCCCGTGCGCCGCGAACAGCCCCAGCTCCTGGAAGAACGTCCCCGGATCGACCAGGCGATCGATCCGCTCGCGGGCGGTCAGCCGCCCCTTGGCGTGCTGGCGTTCGATGGCCTTCGGCCCGCCGCCGAGGCGGATCTGCCCGGCGAGGGCGCGGACTTCCTCGGTGCGCTGGCGGAGCGCGTTCGAACGGACGTCGGTCTGCGGCATCGTCTTCCCTCGACCCGCGCGGCCGCGCGGGGGGGCAGTGTACGGGTCCGCGGTTGGAGCCGGGGGGACCGCTCGCCCGCCCGGCGCGCGCCCGCTCCGCGGCATCCGAACCCGCACGCCGTCGCCCCCGCCCCATCCCGCGGCCGGGCGCTCGATGCTCCCATTTCCGCGGCGGGATGGCGTCGCGATCCTCGCATCGCCGGGGCGCACCTCGCCCCGTTCCCGTCCGACGGGGGCGAGCAACGAGCACGGCCGGGGGCACGAGCGCGAGCGGGCGAAGCCCCTGCGCCCGGTTCGAATCCGGCCCAGGCCTGCCGCGGGGCCCGAGATTTTCCGTCCCGGCCGCTCGCGCGTCGGAACTCCTGCCCCGCCAGCGGGTTGCCGGCACGGCCCCCGCGCCCGCTCCGATCGGCCGCCACACCTTGTTGTGGTTCCGCAGCGCCAGAGTGCCAGACAGGTGGCACTCATGGTGGTGTTTGGTATTTGACCGGTGGCGGATCTTGCTCTAAACTTGCTCCGTCGGGCCCGCGATCGACGCCGCCCCCGACCCCGCGACGGCATGGATGCCGCCCGCGGCGTTTCGACGCGTCGGGACTCGTGCGTGCCCTGAAGGTTGAGACGCCGCGGGATCCTGTCGGGTCCCCGGGATCGGCGGTGCGTTCTCCCGTCCCCCGATCGTCTGCAGCGTCGAGATGCCGGCGGCCACACGCACGACAAGCGCACAGGAGAGCCAGCATGGCTCGTGGCAGCACTGTTGAGGCGAAGAGCAACGGCCGGGTGTCCACCGACAGCGGCGACGCGGCGAAGAAGCAGGCCCTGGACCGGGCCCTGGCGCAGATCGACAAGGCCTTCGGCAAGGGCTCGATCATGCGTCTCGACGAGGACGCCTACCTCGCCGTCCCCGGCATCACCACCGGCGCCCTCTCGCTCGACCTCGCCCTCGGCGGGCGGGGCATCCCCCGCGGCCGGATCGTCGAGATCTTCGGCCCGGAATCCTCCGGCAAGACGACCCTGGCGCTGACGGTCGCCGCCAACGCCCAGAAGAGCGGCGGCGTCGCGGCCTTCATCGACGCCGAGCACGCCCTGGACCCCTCCTGGGCCCGCAAGATCG
>CAYMFP010000406.1:0-2700 GCA_964389385.1 uncultured Phycisphaeraceae bacterium
ACCCCTGCGTCCCACGCCGAACGCGCCGGCCGGCGGGATCCGTGCGAGCGCCCCTCCGGCGAAGCCCCGAGGTCCGGCTCCCGGCGCCGCGTGCTCACCGCCCCCCGCGATCGCCCCCGACCGCGTTCAGCAGCCGCTCGTGGATCTCCCGCGTCGCCGGCAGCGCCACGAGGCCGAGCACGGCCTGATCGAGCACCATCCGCAGGATCTGCGTCCGGTCGCGCTCGATCGCGTCCAACGTCTCGATGAGCCCCGGCTCCGGATCCCCGGCCCGCGCCGCCTCGCGCAGCACGCCCAGCAGGCGTTCGGCCTCGCCCAGCGCCCGCTCGATCACGTCCGTCCGCACCCGCGCCGGATCCACCTCCGGCTCGGCCAGCACCGCCTGCGCGACGAAAGCGCGGCGCCAGGTCTCCGCGCCCAGCGGGCCCTCGTACATCGCCGCGATCTCCCGCGCATCGTGCTCCAGCTCGCGGTATTGCTCCGCGGGAATGCCGCGGTGGCGCACGATCGCCCCCAGCACCACGCGCGGGTGCTCCACGTTCAGCTCCGCCTCCAGCGCCCGCTCCGACGCCTCCACCCCGAACGCCGCGAGCCCCTTCGGATCCAGCGGGGCCAGCCGTGCGAGTTCCTCCCGCAGCCGCGCCCGCTCGCCCTCCGGCAGGCCCGCGATCGCTCCGGCCCAGCCCTGGGCGAGCACCTCGTACGTCGGATTCGCGCGTCCGATCAGCGCCGGCTCGTCGGCCGAGTGCCGAGCCAGCCGCACGACCGCCACCAGCCGGTCCGTCGCCCCCGCCGGATCGCCCGCCTCCAGCAGCCGCGCCGCGTCGGCCACGAGCCAGCGGGCCAGGTGCCGGATCGGCCCCTGCTTCTCGACGTTCCGCCCCGCCACCGCCTCCAATTCCTCCAGCGCGGGCCCCTCCATGATCCACACGACGGGCTCGGGCTCCGTCCAGTCCCCCGCCGGTCCCGCGGCCGCCTCCATCACCCGCTCCAGCACCGGCTGCACCCGCACGAGCAGCGCCCGCAGCCGCTCCGCCCCGCCCGGCGCGTGCTCCGCCGAGACGATCCGCCCGCCCTCGACCCGCGTGCCCCCGAGGGCTTCCGCGTGCGCCCGCAATTCCTCGAACGCGTCGAGGTACGGCCGCATCGCCTCCGTCGCGGCCTCCGCCGCCGAAGGCGCCGCCGCGGGCGCGGGCGGCGCCGGATCCGACGAACAGCCGGCGCCCGCGATCACGACGCACAGCAGAACAACCGTGGACCTCCGCACGATTCCGCCTCCGATCCCCCTGCGCCCGATCCCGTTATTCCTCCGCCAGCGCCCGCTCGATCGTCTCCCGCGCCTCCCGGAACCGGACGTTCTCTTCCAAGCGGCCCGTCGGCCGCCGCAGCCGCTCCAGGATCTCCGACCGGTCCGGTTCGGCGAACCCCGCTTCCGGATCCGCCGTGAGCAAGGCCTCCAGCGCGTACACGCTTGTGACGTAACCGATGCCGCCGAGTTGCTGCACCTCCAGGCGTGCGTCCTCGGCGAGCCGATGCCCGACGCGCATGCCGGCCACCATCCGCGCCCCCGCGCGTTCGCGCTCGCCCGCCTCCCAGGCCCGCACCGCGTCGGCGTGCAGCAGACGGAAGGCCCACAGGATCCGCGCCCGCGGGAACGAGAAGTTCAGGCCCGCCTCCAGTTCCGGCAGGCTCGCTTCGTACATCTCCCCGATGGGAAAGGCGGCCTGGTCACGGCTCAGGGCCACCACGCCATCGATCACGTCCTGGTGCTCGCCGAGCCACGCCCGCAGCCGCGGCAGCGTGACCCCCGGGAATGGTTCGCCGAGCGCGGGGTCGAACTCCAGCCGCGCCGTGTACTCTCTCCGCCACGAGAAGAGGTACGTCGTCTCCTCATCGAGCAGCGGCCACCGCGGGTCCATCGACGCGATGACTTCCTCGATCTCCTGCTGCGGCTCGAGGAGCAGGCCCTCCTCGTTCCGCGCCGGCTCGGAGGGGCCACACCCGGGCGCCCACGGCAGGCAGAACACGGCAACGGAGATCAACGCGAGGCAGACGGACCGCATGGACCCGCAGCATAACACGCCGTCGGCGCGTCCATGGACCGCCCGCCTGATTCACCTACGCCGCCGCGAACCGCAGCCCCGCCGGCAGCGGCCGCGTCGCGAACTCCAGGTGCAGCACGCGCCGCCGTCCCGGGCTCCGCGCCTTCGAAGACGCGTGCAGCAGCAGCGGCCGCATGACCACCGCGTCCCCGGCGTCGCACACGCACTCCGCCTCCGGCCCCCGCGCCGCCCGCTCGGCGATCTCCGCCGCGCCCAGCAGCCCGTCCCGGTGCGAGCCCGGGATCACCCGCAGCGGCCCGTTCTCCGCCCCGCACGCGTCGAGGTGCACCCGCACCGTCACCATCGACTCCAGCACCCACGCCGGCGGCCGCACGTGCACCACCCCGTCCTTCACCGACCACGGCCCGAAGCCCTCGGGCTCCGCGCCCGCGGCCGGCCGCTCGGCCACGGCGATCGTCGTGTCCTGGTGCCACGGCACGAGCCAGTTCGACCCCGGCGTCTTGTCGAACAGGATCGCCCGCACGAGCCTCGGCTCCCCGCCGGCGAGCCTCCTCGCAACCTCCGCGGCCGGCGCCAGCGCCACCTCCCGGAGCGCCGCGCTGCGCGCCAGCGCATGGCGCACGCCGCCGCGCCGCCC
>CAYMFP010000407.1:0-2682 GCA_964389385.1 uncultured Phycisphaeraceae bacterium
GAATGAAAAACGGCCCGTCCTGAGGGCGGGCCGTTCTCGTTCGGGGTGTGCGGGGCCGGTCAGGCGGCGGGGGTGGGGCCGGAGCCGCCGCCGCGGACGGAGGGATGGGTGCGGGGCATGGTGGAGAGGACCTGGTCGACGAGGCCGTAGCTGACCATCTCCTGGTCGTCGAGCCAGAGGTTGCGGTCGCAGTCCTTCTCGATCTTCTTGACGTCCTGGCCGGTCTGCTCGGCGTAGAGCTGGTAGATGCGGTCGCGGAGTCGGAGGATCTCGCGGGCCTCGATCTCGATGTCGGTGGTGGGGCCCTGCATGACGCCGCTGATGAGCGGCTGGTGCATGAGGTTTCGGGAGTTCTTGAGGGTGTAGCGCTTGCCCTTGGTGCCGCAGGCGGCGATGACGGAGCCCATGCTGGCGGCCTGGCCGATGATGTAGGTGCAGACGTCGCACTGGACGAACTGCATGGTGTCGACGATGGCGAGGCCGGCGGTGACGGAGCCGCCGGGGGAGTTGACGTAGAGGTGGATGTCCTGCTCGGGGTCCTCGTTGGCGAGGAAGAGGAGCTGGGCGACGACGAGGTTGGCCATCTCGTCCATGACGCCGCCGGTGACGAAGACGATGCGGTCGCGGAGGAGGCGGCTGAAGATGTCGTAGGCGCGTTCGCCGCGGCCGGTGTGCTCGATGACGATGGGGACGAGCTCGGCTCGGGGGTCGGCGGGGTGGTGGGCGCCGGCGTAGCCGTGCATGGACATGGTGGGGCGGACGATCGAGGTGGGGTTGTTGTGCATGGCGGCCTGCGTTCGAAGCGTTGCGGGGGAGCCGCGGGCAATGGGCAATGGGCAGTGGGCAATGGGTCGGAGTCGGAAGTCGCTCGCTGGCCCGTTACCTCTCCGCTCGTTGCCCGCTCGCTCCCGTTGCCTGTTGCCTACTGCCCATTGCCCTCGAAGGTCTGGATCAGACGGGTTTGTTCTGGCTGGTGGGGTCGGCGGGGGTGCCGGCCTTGGGGGGCTCGGCGAGGACCTCGTCGACGAGGCCGTACTCCTTGGCCTCCTGGGCGTCGAAGTAGCGGTCGCGCTCGGAGTCGTCGCGGACGCGGTCCTCGGGCTGGCCCGTGTGCCGGGCGATGATCTCGATGAGCTTGCGCTTGCTCTTGATCATCTGCTCGGCCTGGAGGCGGATGTCCTCGGCCTGGCCGGTGACGCCGCCGAAGGGCTGGTGGATCATGACCTTGGCGTGGGGGAGGATGTAGCGGCGGCCCTTCTCGCCGGCGGCGAGGAGGACGGCGGCGCCGGAGTAGGCCCGCCCGATGCAGTAGGTGGCGACCTTGCTCGACAGGAAGCGCATCGTGTCGTAGATGGCGAGGGTGTCGTCGACGGTGCCGCCGAAGCAGTTGATGTAGAGGTTGATGTCCTGCCCGCGTCGCTGGTTCTCCAGGTAGAGCATCTGCATCATGACGCGGGAGGCGCTGCTGGGGTTGATCTCCCCGACCAGGAAGACGATGCGGTTCTCGAGCAGGAGCTCGTCGATCGTCATCTCTCGCGTGCGCTGGTAGGTGACGGCGGCGGCGGGCATGGCGTCCTTTCTCTCGGCTCCGCCGCGGGTCCGGGAATCTCCGGCCGCGGGAGGGTGCGACTATAGGCGGAGGCGGGTTTGCCGCCACCGGAACGCGGCGGTGGGGAGGGCGTCGCGCGTGGGGGAGGGGGCGGGCGGGGAGGGTGGAAAGGGCGGGGGGCCGGCCCGGCGGCATCCGTTGCACCCGGGCGGTCGAGGCCGTAGGCTCCCCGGCTCGCCGGGGTCCTCCCCGATCCGGCGATACAGGAGCCGCCTTCCGTGCCCACGGCCGTCATCAGCGATATCCACGGCAACGCCACCGCGCTGCGGGCGGTGCTGGCCGACATCCGCTCGCGCGGGATCGAACGCATCATCAACCTCGGGGACTCGATCGGGTACGGGCCGGACCCGCTCGAGTGCGTGGACCTGGTGATGGAGCACTGCGAGTGGGCCCTGATGGGCAACCACGACTTCGCGGTGCTGTACGAGCCGACGAACTTCAACGCGCCGGCGGAGGCGTCGGCGTACTGGACGCGGGCGCAGTTCGACGCGGAGCCGGACGAGGCGAAGCGGGCGAGGCGTTACGACTTTCTGGGGCGGCTGCGGGTGCGGGTGGTGGAGCAGGTGGGGGGGCATGCGCTGCTGGCGGTGCACGGCTCGCCGCGGCGCCCGATCAACGAGTACATCTTCCCGGACGACGCGATGGACGCCCCGGACAAGCTGGAGGCGATCTTCGAGCGGGTGGAGCGGCTGTGCATCGTGGGGCACACGCACGTGCCGGGGGTCTTCACGGACGAGCCGGACTTCTACCCGCCGGACGAGCTGGGCGAGGCCCGGACGTACAAGTTCGAGCCGGGGGAGAAGGCGATCATCAACGTCGGGAGCGTGGGGCAGCCGCGGGACGGGGACCCGCGGGCGAGCTACGTGGTGCTGCACGACGACCGGGTGGAGTTTCGGCGGGTGGAGTACGACGTGGAGGAGCCGCGGCGGAAGATCCACGCGATCACGGAACTGAACGACTGGCTGGGGGACCGGCTGGTCGAGGGGAAATAGCGGGCGGGGAGCGGTGCGCGGGCGGGCGGGGGCTTCGACGGGCGACCGTTAGTTGGTGACCGGGTGCCCGGATCTGGGTGT
>CAYMFP010000408.1:0-2666 GCA_964389385.1 uncultured Phycisphaeraceae bacterium
CCCCCCCTCATCCTGTACCCTGCCGCCATGCTCTCCCTGCTCGCCGCGTTTGCCGTCGCGCTCGCTCCCGAGCCCGCCCCAGCCCTCACCCCAACTCCCATCCCGGCGCCGTCCGAGCCCAACCCCTACCACCAGGCCGTCCTCGAGACCGAACTCGGGCAGTTCTGGGGCGCCGTCCTCGTCGCCGACGGGGCCGAGCCCCTCCTCCTCCGCGGCTACGGCCTGCTCCGCCCGGATCGTCCGGAACCCATCGACGAGCACGCCCTCTTCGACATCGGCTCCGTCTCCAAGCCCCTCCTCGCCATCGCCGTCCTCCGCCTCGCCGAGCAGGGCGTCCTCTCCCTCGAAACCACCCTCGCCGACCTCTTCGAGGACGTCCCCGAGGACAAGGCCGGCATCACGATCGAGCACCTCCTCCGCCACCGCTCCGGGCTCGTCCCGGCGCTCAACCTCACCTACCAGGAGGCCGCCTCCCGCGAGGCCATGCTCGCCAAGCTCTTCGCCAGCACCCTGCAGAGCGCCCCGGGCACGGCCCACGCCTACTCCAACGTCGGCTTCACGCTCCTGGCCGCCTGCCTGGAGGAGGCGACCGGCAAGCCCTTCGAGCAGGTCATGCGCGAGCAGGTCTTCGACCCGGCCGGGATGAACTCCACCGCCGTTCTCGGGGATGACTCGATCAGATCCGACGGCTCCCCTCGCCTCGACCCGGACCATGCCACCGCCCGCATCGCCCAGCACGGCGGGGAGGCGCACGCGACCGACGCTCTGGATTACCCCTCGGGCTGGGGGCACAAGGGGGCCACCGGCGTCATCACCACGGCCGCGGACCTCATGGCCCTCGTCCGCGCCCTCGCCGGCGACGCGCTCCTCCCTGCCGACGCCAAGGAACGCCTCTTCACGCCCGACGAGAACCACCAGGCCCTCGCCTGGACCGTCCTCGACGGCCCCCGCGGCCGCCTCGTCTACCACACCGGCTCCACCGGCGGGTACACCGCCATCCTCTATTACCTCCCGGACCGCGACGCCGCCGTCGCGGTCCTTTCCAGCACCCGCCCGGGGGCCCAGGCGATCCTCGGGCCCATCTTCGAACTGTTCACGGCCGAGGCCGAGGCCGACGTCTCGGCCGAACTCCGGATCGAGAGGCTGGAGCTGAACCGGTACGGCGCGGCAAAGGTGCCCGGGATCGTCTTCGTGCCCGAGCCTCTCCCGGAGGGGGGCCTGCGCCTCCGCGTCGAGCGCGGGGGGGAGACGATCGCGACCAGCGACCTCAGCCGCGGCGCCGCCCGCGACCTGCTCCGGCAGGTCGCCGCTGTCGTGCGCGAGTCCGAAACCCTGACGGGAGAGGGCTCCGACGCGATCATCAGCACGGTCGCCTACGACACCGGCCACAACGGGCGACTCCGCCTCGACGGCCGTGAGCTGCACTGGCTCGCCATGTCCGCCTACCGCGCCTCCCACCCCGACGGGACCACGATCATCGACCCGAGGCTGACCCTGGTGCTCCAGGACACCAACCGCGGGTTCTGGCCGCTCATCGTCCGGCTCGATCGGGAGGCGGCCGCCGCGTTTCACGAGGCGTTCCGGGCCGCGACCGAGGGCGCGGACTGATCCCTCCTCGCCCCACCCCCTTCCCGTTCCCCCCGCCGCTCGTGCCGCTCCCCCCGCCGGGGACGCCGGGGCGTTCTTCGACCTCTTTTCCGCACGCCCCGGGCGGATCTCCGCTGCTACTATTGCGACCCCTCCGCAAGCGGGGGACGGCGCGGCCGGGCCGGCTGCCCAGGACGCGTCCCGCCCACCGGCGGGTCCACCGCAATCCGACTCGACCTTTTCCGGAGCGACCCACATGGCCGCAGGCACCCAGGGCACCATCACCCAGGTCATCGGCGCGACGTTCGACGCCCACTTCCCCGAGGACGCCCTCCCCGAGATCTACAACGCGATCACGGTGCAGGTCGGCGACTCCACCCTCACCGGCGAGGTCCAGCAGCACCTCGGCGGCGGGCGCGTCCGCGCCGTCTCGCTCGGCTCCACCGACGGCCTCTCCCGCGGCGTCCCGGTCATCGACACCGGCGCCCCGGTCTCGGTCCCGGTCGGCGAGAAGGTCCTCGGCCGCGTCTTCAACCTCCTCGGCGAGCCGATCGACAAGAAGCCCCCGGTCACCGACGCCCCGCGTCGCCCCATCCACCGCCAGGCCCCCGAGTTCAGCGCCCTGAACCCGAAGACCGAGGTCCTCCCCACCGGCATCAAGGTCATCGACCTGCTCTGCCCCTTCGTCCGCGGCGGCAAGATCGGCCTCTTCGGCGGCGCCGGCGTCGGCAAGACCGTCATCATCCAGGAGATGATCGCCCGCGTCGCCCGCGAGTTCGGCGGCTACTCCGTCTTCTGCGGCGTCGGCGAGCGCACCCGCGAGGGCAACGACCTCTGGCTCGAGATGGCCGAGGCCGAGTACACCGACGAGAACGGGCAGAAGGCCCACGTCCTCGACAAGGTCGCCATGGTCTTCGGGCAGATGAACGAGCCTCCGGGTTCGCGTCTGCGCGTCGCCCTCTCCGACCTCACCATGGCCGAGGAGTTCCGCGACGCCTCCGGCAAGGAGACGATGATCTTCGTCGACAACATCTTCCGCTTCACGCAGGCCGGCTCCGAGGTCTCCGCCCTCCTCGGGC
>CAYMFP010000409.1:0-2659 GCA_964389385.1 uncultured Phycisphaeraceae bacterium
CCCAGCCGCCCCCGCCCGACGGCGCACGCCCGCCCGCGGGCGTCCCCCGGGCGGCCGGATCGCGGTCGTGATGGAGGCGGACGTTCTGCATCCCGCCCCCGACAGGCAAAGAGCGTGCCGCGCTCGCCCCGCCTCCCCCCGACCCGCACCGCCGCTCCGCAACCCGCTCACCCCCCGTCCACCCCTGCCGCCGCCCCCCGCCCCGGCGGCCCAGGGTGTCAATGTGGCAGGAAGCGGTCGCCCGCGCCTGCCCCGCGCCACCACCGCCCGCGAATGCCCGTCTCCTCAACGACGGCGCCGCCTCACCAGCAGCCCCCCGAGCACGAGCGCCGCGCCCGTCCCCGCCCCCGGCACCTGCACGAGTTGCACGCCGTTCACCACGGCGTCGCCCCACGTGTAGATATTGATCAGCAGTTCCCCATCTTCCAGCACCCGCACCAGGTGCTCGGAGTGCGTCACCCCGACCGCGAACGTGCCGGTATACGGGCCGCTGATCTCCTGCGCCCCACCCTCGTTCCCGTTTATCCACACCCGCGTGGGATGGCTCGGCGTGCCGGAGTACCCAGAGTACGTCAGCACCCGATACCACCCCGCCTCCAGCCCCGCGAACTCCAGCGTCGCATCGCTGTGCCGCGCGGCGAGATAGTCGGCCATGACGCTGCCATCATCCACGTCCCAGCGATCCACGTCGAACTCGAGCGCGCTCGTCCGCAGGACCACGCCCGACGTCTCCCCGCCGAGCAGCCGCAGCGACATCCACGTCCCGCCCCCCGCGCCGACGGTGTTCCAGAACCCCTCCAGTCCCCCTGCCGCATGAGACGCCGCCGGCGTGCCGGCGCCGGTGCCGAAATCGACCTTCACCGTCTGCCCCGCCGCCAGCCCGGCCCAACCGGCCAGGACCGACAGCCCCGCGATCACGCAACGCATCATCCGACAACCCTTCTCCGCTCCTCGCGGCCTTCGGGACGGCCGCAGGCCGGTCCCCCGCCCGAGGATACACCGATTCCCGGGAGCCCGCCGCGCCGAACACGTCCTCTGCGCCCCCGGCGGTGACACCATGTTGTCATCGGCGCTCGCCAATTGTTCGGTATCCGCCCCCGACGCCCCGGTACACTCGCCCCATGCCCGAGATCCTCGTCGTCGCCCTGCTCGTGCTCGCCCTGGCCCTGGCCGCGGCCCTCGCCTGGTCGTTCCTCGCCCGCACGCGCCTCATCGCCGACATGGCCGCCGCCGAGAGCCGGGCCGACCAGGCCCGCCTCGCCCTCGCGGGCGTGCAGGACGACTTCCGCGCCTACCAGGCCGCCCGCGAGGCCGAACTCCGCGACGCCCGCGCCAAGCTCGACGAGACCCGCGACGCCCTCGCCCGCGCCCGCGAGGACCTCGGCCGCTCCGAGACCGCCCGCCGCGCCGAGGCCGAGCACCACGCGAAGCTCTGCGCCCAGCTCGAGGAGCAGACCGCCAAGGCCGAGCAGCGCCTCAAGGAGGAACTCCAGAAGAGCGAGCAGCGGATCGAGAAGATCCAGCGCGAGGCCGACGAGCGCACGGCCAGGGCCCTCGCCGAGATCGACCGCAAGACCCGCGAGGCCTTCGAGTCCCTCGCCGGCAAGACGCTCAAGGACACGCAGGAGAGCTTCCTCAAGCTCGCCCAGGAGTCCTTCGGCAAGAGCCAGGAGATCGGGGCCGCCGAACTCGACAAGCGCCGCCGGGCGTTCGAGGAACTCGTCCGGCCCATCGCCGAGACCCTCGGCAAGACGCAGGCCCAGCTCCTCCAGATCGACGAGCGCGTCCGCCTCTCCGGCGAACTCGGCGAGCAGCTCCGGGCCGAGACCTCGCGCCTCGCCCGCGCCCTCTCCCGCCCCGAGGTCCGCGGGCGCTACGGCGAGATCCAGCTCCGCCGCGTCGCCGAGATCGCCGGCCTCACCGCCTACTGCGACTTCTGCGAGCAGCTCTCCAGCGCCGACGAGGACGGCCGGATCCAGCGCCCCGACATGATCGTCAAGCTCCCCAACGAGCGGCAGATCGTGGTCGACGCCAAGTGCAACATCGACGCCTACCTCCAGGCCATCAACGCCGAGACGCCCGACGAGCAGGAGCGCCACCTCGCCCGCTTCGCCCGCCACGTCGCCGAGCAGGCCCGGTCCCTCGGCTCCAAGAAGTACTGGAGCAACTACGACGGCTCCCCCGAGTTCGTCGTCATGTTCGTCCCGGGCGATCACTTCATCGACGCCGCCCTCTCCCGCCAGCCCGAACTCATCGAGCACGCGGCCGCCAGCGGCGTCATCCTCGCCAGCCCCAGCACCCTCATCGGCCTCCTCCGGGCCGTGCACGTCGGCTGGCGCGAGCACCGCCTCGCCGAAGAGGCCCAGGCCCTCCTCGAGGCCGGCAAGGAACTCCACCGCCGCGCCGCCACCGCCTTCGAGCACGTCAACAAGCTCGGCGCCGCCCTCGGCTCGGCCGTCGGACACTTCAACGCCTTCGTCGGCTCCACCGACCGCATGCTCATGCCCCACCTCCGCAAGTTCGAGGAGATGGAGATCGAGAGCAAGAAGACCCTCGACGCCCCCACCGCCATCGACCGCACCACCCGCACCCTCGAATCCGCCAAGCCCTCGGGCTCCACCCCGAGCCCGACGAACCCGGAGCGTCAGCGACGGGACAC
>CAYMFP010000410.1:0-2657 GCA_964389385.1 uncultured Phycisphaeraceae bacterium
CCCCCCCCCCCAGCCGCCGGCGCTGCCGGAGCCGCCGGGCTTGGTCATGCTCATCGGGTCGAGCAGCTTGTTGAGCTGCCTGGCGTCGAGGAGCTTCTGCTCGAGGGCGAGTTCGCGGATCGTCTTGCCCTCGTTGTACGCCTGGTAGGCGAGGGCGGCGGAGCGGTCGTACCCGATGACGGGGACGAGCGAGGTGCACATCGCGAGGCTGCCCTCGATCAGTTCGGCGCAGCGCTTCTCGTCCGGCTCGAGCCCGACGAGCAGGTTGTCGTGGAAGACCTCGCACGCGCGGGCGAGCAGGTGCACGCTGTCGAGCAGGTTCGCGGCCTGGACGGGCATCGCGACCGCGAGGTCGAGCAGCGAGCCGATGCCGCCGAGCCCGGCCGTGGCGACGGCCTGGTCGTTGCCGATCACCTGGCAGCAGACCATCACCACCGCCTCGGCGATGACCGGGTTGACCTTGCCCGGCATGATCGAAGATCCGGGCTGCACGGCCGGGAGCTTCAGCTCGCCGATGCCGCAGCGCGGGCCGGAGCCGAGCCAGCGGATGTCGTTGGCGATCTTGCTCAGGCTGACGGCGATGGTGCGCAGGTGGGCCGAGGCCTCGACGGTTCCGTCCTTGGCGTGCTGGGCCTCGAAGTGGTTCTTCGCCTCGGTGAACTTCAGGACCGGCTTGCCGTCCGGGCCCTTGACGCCGTCGAAGTGCTCCGTGAGGGCGGCGGCGACGCGGCGACCGAACTCCTTGTGCGTGTTGATGCCGGTGCCGACGGCCGTGCCGCCGATGGCCAGCTCGCTCAGGGCGGCGATGGCGGCGCGGGCGCGTTCCTCGGCCTTGCGCATCTGGTGGGCGTAGCCGCTGAACTCCTGCCCGAGGCGGATGGGGGTGGCGTCCTGGAGGTGGGTGCGTCCGATCTTGACGATCTTGTCCCAGGCCCTGGCCTGCTCGTCGAGCCTGGCCCGCATCTTCGCGAGCGCGGGGAGGAGTTCGCGAGCGATCTTCACCGCGCCGGCGACGTGCATCGCGGTCGGGAAGGTGTCGTTGGAGGACTGACCCATGTTGACGTGGTCGTTGGGGTGCACGCCGCCGGCGTCGAGGTAGTCCTTGTTCTTCGAGGAGCCGATGGGCTTGCCGCGGGCGAGGCAGACGAGGTTCGCGACGACCTCGTTGACGTTCATGTTCGTGCTCGTGCCCGAGCCCGTCTGGTAGATGTCGACCGGGAAGTGGCGCTGCCATCCGCCCTGGTCGCCCAGGCCGGCCTCGATCCGGCGGCAGGCCTTGTGGATCGCCTCGGCCCGCTGCCTGTCGAGCCGCCCGAGGTTCAGGTTGACCGTCGCGCAGGCGGACTTGAGGGCGGCGAAGGCGGCGATGACGTCGAAGGGGACGGGGCGGCCGGAGATCGGGAAGTTCAGGACGGCCCGCTGGGTCGAGGCGCCGTAGAGCACGTCCGCGGGGACCTGCATCTCGCCCATGGAGTCCTTCTCGGTGCGGGTGCCGGGCGCGCCGCCGGGGGAGGCGGGGCGGGTGGTGCGAGCGTTCTTCGTGCTGGTCTTCTTGGCCATCTCGGTCCCTCGGTGGGAGAAGCGGAGCCGCCGCCGGGCGGGGAGGGAGGATATGGGGCGAGCGACGGTCTTGTTCTCGACGGGCGCCGAGAACAGAGGCATCGCAAGCGGCGGCCGGAACGGCGGAGCCGGGAACAGCACAGATCAGCAGAGCGGTGCTGGGGCGTGGCCCGCGGGACGGCGTGGCACTCGGAGGGGGCGGGCAGGACCGGTGGGGTGGGGTTCAGTCCCAGGGGTAGCGTTCGATCCAGGTGGGGGTGGGGAGGAAGGTGTAATCGGCGGTTTCGTAGACGGGCTCGCCGCCGGCTTCGCCGGCGATCTCGACGCCCTGCTTCACGTGCCCGTCGAGGAAGAGCATGTTGGCGAGGGGGCGGGACTTGGAGCCGGGCTTCAGGCCGTACCAGCGCATGCCGCGGTCGGCGCCGTCGTCGAAGTTGTAGACGGGGTGGCTCGCGAGGACCCAGGTGCGCGAGGTGCTGTGGACCGGGGGCATCGGCCCGCCGCCGGGGGGGACGAGGGTGCGGTAGCGTTCCTCGGCCGGATCGGTGTCCGGGGCGTGGTCGTTGAGGGTGTAGCTCGCCCCGATCATGTCGTACATGGAGTCGGTGGCCTCGAAGCCGGGGATGGGGACGCCGGTGGTGGTGGCGCCCTGATCGCCGGGGGACTCGAAGAACTCGAGCTCGAAGTCCTCGGCCTCGGGCGAGTCGTCGGGCGGGACGGGGCCGAGGTCGAGGTAGGCGTTCAGGGGGCGGCGCTGCGCGCCGTACTCGTTGATGCCGTAGAACGGGAGCTTGCCGAGCTTGCCGCCGAAGAGGGCCCCGACGATGGACTCGTAGCCGGGGGCGACCTCGGCCTTCCGCTGGGGGAGGGTGTTGTCGTAGTCCTGCTGGTAGAGCTCGATGGCGACGCCGAGCTGCTGGAGGCGGGCGGTGCAGGTGAGCCGCTGGGCGGCCTGGCGGGCCTTGCCGAGGGCCGGGAGCAGGATGCCGATCAGCAGGGCGATGATCGCGATGACGACCAGCAGCTCGATGAGGGTGAAGGCGGGGCGGGAGGGGCGCATCGGGGTAGGGTACCCGATATGCGGCCGGGGTTCGTGG
>CAYMFP010000411.1:0-2013 GCA_964389385.1 uncultured Phycisphaeraceae bacterium
CACCCGTCCCATCCCCACCGCTTCCCGCTGCGCCGGCGGGCCCGCGGGCGCCCTCAGCGGCCGCGGGCCCGGACGGAAGCCCCGGAAAGCAGCGAACCCGCCGGTGGGCGGGTTCGCGTGCGGGTCGTGCGTTGTCGTGCGGTCGGCGTCCGCGTCAGGGGCGGACCTCGATGATGCTGATGCCCTCTTCGAGCAGCTCGAAGACGAAGGCGACGTCGTCGTCGCCGAGGCGGACGCAGCCCATCGACTTCTGCTGCCCGATGGAGTCGGGCTCGATGGTGCCGTGGATGCCGTAGCCGGTGTAGGCGGCGGCGTCGCCGAGGCCCTCCATCGCGATCCAGTACTCGCCGATGGGGTTCTTCGGATCGTCGCGTCCGAACTGCTCGCCGGTGCGGGGGTTGACCCAGGCGGGGTTGATGAGCTTGCTCTTGGGCTTGACGATGAAGCGTCCGACGGGGGTGGAGTCGCCCTCGCCGAGCCCGACGCGGAAGGAGCGGATGTAGGTCCACTCGTTCGGGAGTTCGGTCGGGCCGTGGTAGATGTCGAGGCGGAAGGCGGACTTCGTGACGACGGCGTGGAACGGGCCGTGGACGAGCTTGAGGTCCTGCCCGACGCGGATGCGCTCGGGGGCGGTGAGGCCGTTGACGCGCTGGATGAGCTTCCAGTGCACGCCGAGGTCGCGCGAGCGGACGATGCGGGCGAGGGCGTCGCCGCGCTGGACGCGGTAGGTCGAGGTGATGGGATCGCCGGCGTAGATGCGCGGGCTGAAGAGGAGGTCGTCGTTGAGCTTGGCGAGCCGGTCGCGGAGGACGGCGCGGTCGAGTTCGGTGACGCCGCGCTCGCGCAGGGCCTTGTTGAGGATCTCGCGGGCGACGACGGGCTGGTTGCGGCGGATCTCGGCCTCCGCGGCGTCGAGGGCGCGACGGACGGCGGACGCGGAGGCGTTGGCGGGGTTCAGCGTCGCACCCGCCTGCTCGGCGGCCTGGCGGGGCTGGGACTGAGGCTGGGATTGGGGTTGGGGCGGCGGCGTGACGGCCGTGCGAGAGGAGGGCTCGGCAACGCCGGGGGGCAGGGCGCCGGCGGGATCGGGGACGCGGCCGATGGGCTCGCCGGAGGTGACGGCCGAGCCGAGGGGGCCGGCGTCGCGCGAGGCCGAGCGGGCGGGCCCGTTGTCGATGGCGAAGGGCGCCGACCGGACCGGAGCCGTGTCCGCGGGGCGGGGCGGACGCTGCGTCGGGGCGGGCTCGGAGGCCGTGGGCGTCGTCCGGAACTGGGCGGCGGCGATGCCGCGGGCGGGATCGCGGGCCGCGTCCGGGGCGGCCGGCTCCTGCGCGGGCTGGGCGGTGAGCTGGGCCTCGGCCTCGTCGGGGCCGCCGGCGATGAGCTTCCCGCCGCCGATGAGCAGTCCGAGGACGGCGAGCCCGCCCGCGGCGATGGCGAGGACCTGCGGCGGGAGGTTGCGACGGCGGCGACGCCCGCGGTAGACGAAGGTGCGGCCTGCGGGCGTGGTGCGGGCGGTCTGGGAGGGGAGGGACATGCCGGATCCGGGTGTTTGGGTCGGGTTCAGGCTCGTGGTACGTCTGCGGTGCCGTCTGGATCGGCTGTATGGGTTGTGCGGCTTGCGAGACGGGGGAACGGGCTCACCCGCAGGAGCGGGGCGTGAGAACCGGCCCGGCGTCTTTCTTGGAAACGCCCTGTATGGCGGGCGGCGTCCGCAGCGGCCGGAGGCTTGCCCGGAGGCGCCGCGGCCTCGGGTGCGGCAGAAGGTTCCGGCCGCGTGTTGCCACTGTAGGTCCGCCGGAAGGCCGTTCAGGTTCCGTGCGCTGCGCAGCGGATGAGGGCGTCGGGAGTCAGGAGGAAGTCGACCGGGCGGTCGTGAGGCTCGGTGGGGACGCGTGGGAGGATTTGCTCCGCGTGGGCGACGCCGACGAGGACGGGGCGGGGCGGAGAGACCGGATCGGGGGGGGTGTGGGTTGGGGCTATTGGGTGGGGGGGGGTGGGTGGTGGTGGGGG
>CAYMFP010000411.1:2023-2648 GCA_964389385.1 uncultured Phycisphaeraceae bacterium
CGCCGCGCCGGGGGCGGGGGGGGGGGGGCCCCCCGGTTGGGGGGGGGTGGTGGGTGGGGGCGAGGAAGCGGTCGTAGAAGCCGGCGCCGCGCCCGAGGCGGCGGCCGGCGCGGTCGAAGGCGACCCCGGGGATGAGGATGAGGTCGATGGCCTCTGGGGGGAGGGGCTCGGCGGCGGGTCCGGGCTCGAGGAGGCCGAAGCGGGCGCGGACGAGCCCGGCGGGCTCCCCCACCGCCGTGGTGGCGATGGCGCAGGGGAGCATGGCGCGACCGGCCCAGTCGGTGCGGGGGAGGGCGAGGGTCTTGCCGTCGGCGAGGGCGCGTTCGATGACGGGGCGGAGGTCGGGCTCCTCGCGGACGGGGAAGAAGGCGAGGAGGACGCGGGCGTCCTTGTAGAGATCGCTGGCGAGGAAGCGGTCGCAGAGGCGGCGGGAGGCGGCGGCGCGGTGGTCGGGGGAGAGGGCTTGAAGGACGCTCAGGACGGAGCGGCGGAGGCGCGACTTCTCGTCACCTGGGGATGTCGAGCCGGCGTGGTCTGGAGTCATGGCTGCCCGGTCATCGGCGGATCGGGCCCCGGGCGACGATCGCCCGGGGGCTTGGCGCCCCCGGCTCGTTGGGGCGTGCGG
>CAYMFP010000412.1:0-2635 GCA_964389385.1 uncultured Phycisphaeraceae bacterium
CCCCTGTCGCTCACCGCATCACCCACCGCTCCTCGATGCGCTGGAGGGGGCGGTCGACCATCTCGTCGAGGTCGCCGGGAGCGGCGTGGCGGAGCATGCGGGTCTTGCGGAGGACGTAGTCGCGGTACCGCCCGGTCTCGGCGTCGCGGGCGCGGTAGGTCTCGCTCTCGCCCGAGAACCCGGCGGCGAAGACGGTGATCTCGTCCACGCCCAGGCGCTGCGCAGGCCAGATGGCGATCCCGAACTTGGCGTTCTCCTCGCCCTGGCGCAGGCTCCCGACGATCGAGATCGGGTCTTCCAGCAGGGGGTTGCGGAGGCGTTCGAGGATCGTGCGCGTGGCGGCGGCGGAGACGTTCCGCCCGGCCCGGAGGAGTTCGCCCTCCTCCGTCTTGAGGTCGAAGAGCGGGGCGAAGAGCCGGTCCTGATCCGTCAGGTTCGTGACCTTGTAGGTCATGTAGTAGTAGTACGCCTGGGATCCGTCGGTCTCGGTGACGCGGGCGATGCGCAGCGGGCCGGGCTCGAACTCGAGCTCCCAGCGGACGGGGACCGGGGCCGGCTCCGGGGCCGCGGAGACCGGCGTCTGCGGGAGGACGCAGAACGGCACGCCCAGCACGCCCGCGGCGACCGCCAGCGCGAGCGCGCCGCGGCGGGAGGAGAACGGACGGGGAGAGAAACGCGTCGGCTGCTTGGGCATTGTGCTGCTCTGTGGATCCGCCCGCGGTCGCTTCAGGGACGCCGGGGCCCGGCCGTCGGACCGCCGCCCCCCTCTGCCGCCGCGTCGATCCGTTCTCTCCACCCCCGCGGGCGGCGGTCATCGCCCGGACCCGCGAGGCCGTAGTCTAATCAACCGTGCGGGAGCGTCAACGCGGACGCCGCAGCTCCCCGGATCCGGGCGACGCCGGATGGGCCGCGACCAGCCTCCGATGACCGTGATGAAGTCCCAGACCGCCGAGCTTCCCGGCCCGCCGCCGGGCAGGAGGATCGAACGCCTGCCCGGCGAACTCCGCTATGCGGCGGCTCGGCGGCTGGTCGCCGCGCAGGGGGCGGCGGGGGACCGGGCGGCGGACCGGCTGATCGCCGCGGCCCCGGAGACCGGGATCGACTTCGACCTCGCCTGGGCGATGATCGAGGATCCGGGCCCGCACCACCCGCGGCTGCTCCGGCAGCTCTGCCTCGTCGTGCCGGGCTCGGGGAGGACGGGGATGCTCTTCGCCTCGCGCCCGGGCCCGCAGGCCTCCTGCGGGGAGGCGGACGAGCAGCGGAACGACCTCGCGGCGGTGATCCGGGCGTGCGCGAAGGACCTGCCGGGGGTGCTCGGGCGGCGCGTGGCGCTGCTGCAGGCGCTGCCGGAGCCCCTGGAGCGGTGGCTGATCGAGAGCCTCGAGCGGGCGGGGATGATCCGCGTGGGGGACCTGGCGTACCTCCGGCGCCCGCTGGTGCTGCCCGGGGAACCGAAGGCGGCGGAGCGCCCGCCGTGGCCGCCCGGGGTGGTGGTGCGTCCCGTGCGCGGCGTCGGGCCCGGGGAGCCGGACCGGGGGGCGCTGCTGGCGGCGCTCGACCGGAGCTACGAGCAGACGCTGGACTGCCCGGCGCTGTGCGGGCTGCGCGAGACGGGCGACGTGCTGGACTCGCACCGGGCGACGGGGGTCTTCGATCCCGGGCTCTGGTGGCTGGTGCTGCTCGACGGGGAGCCGCACGGGTGCTGCCTGCTCAGCCCGGTGCCGTCGCAGAACTCGGTGGAGCTGGTGTACCTCGGGCTGTCGCCGGCGCTGCGCGGGCGTGGGCTGGCCAAGCCCCTGCTGCAATGGGCGATCGGTCAGGTGCGGCGCACCCGGCTCGGGGAGGTGACGTGCGCGGTCGATCAGGGGAACGGGCCCGCGATGCGCCTGTACGAACGGCTCGGGTTCGTGCCGTTCGCGTCGCGCGTGGCGTTCGTGCTGCCGCTCGGCGCCCGCGCGGCGCCGGGGGCGGAAGCCGCGATCTGATCGCGGAAATCTCGCGGTTTCCGCCGAGTTCTCCACATGCTTTTCCCAACGCGGGGAAACAGGTTGATAACAATTCTTTTCTCGCGGTAAAGCCATGCGGGGCAACGGCTCACGGGCGTTGTGCACGGCACGCGGACGCCCCGGGATATTGCTCCTTGAAAGGATTGGCTTTACGCTCTGGGCCCGGTGGTCATGGAAGCGACCGCCGGTCCGACAGCCGCCCGGCCCAACCGGCAACTCACCGCCTTCGGGGCTTTCGAGCCGGGCACGGCCGCGGGAACGCAGCGTCGGGATTCTGATCCCGACGCCCCGCGGGCGGTGGCCGTCGGAGTGGTGGAACGGACTCCTTCCTGAAATCCGCGTCGTCAGCTCCCCTCCGGGGGCTCCGCGATTGCACCGCGGAGCACGGGATCGTCGCGTCGCCGAACGTCGGCGCGGCCCCGCGGGCTTTCGCCGCGCCGTGCGCAAGGGGACGTCCGTGACCAGCCTCCCGTCGGCCCGCCACTCCGCCCCCCACTCTTCCCACCACCGCCGCGACGCCGAGCCGGGCGCTCGCCGGGCCGGGGAAGATCGCGGCGCGCCCCGCGGACGGGCGAGCGATCTGCTCCCGTCCCCCACCCCCACCCCTACCCCCACCCCCACTCCCGCCC
>CAYMFP010000413.1:0-2618 GCA_964389385.1 uncultured Phycisphaeraceae bacterium
GGGGGGGGGGGGGGGGGGGGGGGGGGGGGGGGGGGGGGGGGGGGGCGGCCGGGGGCACGCGGGGGTGCGGCTCGGCGATAATGCGTCGCGCCCCGCCGGGGCGGTCCGCCAGTTCAGGTGCAGGAGACCCGCCCGTGCCGACGCCCCAGGAGGATCCCGCCGCTCTGCTCGCCCCTGCCGAGGTCATCGAGAAGGCGGTGGAGGCGTTCGTGACCGAGTTCGGCCGGCAGGCGGACGTGGCGGCCGCGGCGCCGGGGCGGGTGAACCTGATCGGGGAGCACACGGACTACAACGACGGGTTCGTGCTGCCGATCGCGATCGAGCGGTGGACGGCGGTGGCCGGGCGCGGGGCGGAGGGGGAGACGACGACGATCGCGGCGGTGGACCTGGAGTTCGACCGGGGGACGTTCCGCGCCGATGCGGGGTTCGAGCGGGTGGAGCCGCGGTGGCTGAACTACCCGAAGGGCGTGCGGGACCAGTTCGTCAAGCACGGGATCGCGGTGCCGGCGTTCGAGGCGGCGGTGACGAGCACGGTGCCGAACGCGGCGGGGCTCTCGTCCTCGGCGGCGATCGAGGTCGCGACGGCGACGTTCCTGGAGCACCTGCTCAAGCGGAAGATCGACCCGCGGGAGAAGGCGCTGTGGTGCCAGAAGGCCGAGCACGAGGCGGCGGGCGTGCCGTGCGGGATCATGGACCAGTTCATCTCGGCGCTGGGGCGGAAGGGCCACGCGCTGCTGATCGACTGCCGGAGCCTGGAGACGCGGCAGGTGCCGCTGGACGACCCCGGCGTCGCGGTCGTGATCGCCAACTCGCAGGTGAAGCACGACCTGGCGAACGAGTACGCCGAGCGCCGGGCGGCGTGCGAGGAGGCGGCGCGGGCGCTGGGCGTGCCGGCGCTGCGCGACGCGTCGCCGGAGGACCTGGAGCGGGTGAGGGGCGAGCTCCCGGACGCGGTGTACCGGCGGGCGCGGCACGTGGTGACGGAGAACGCGCGGACGCTGGAGGCGGCGGAGGCGCTGGCGGGCCGGGACTACGCGCGGTTCGGGCGGCTGATGAACGAGGCGCACGCCTCGTACCGGGACGACTTCGAGGCCTCGTGCCGCGAGGTGGAGCTGCTCGTGGCGCTGGCGCAGGGCTTCGGCGGCGTGCTCGGCTCGCGCCTGACGGGCGGGGGGTTCGGCGGGTGCACGGTGACGCTCGTAGAGGCGGAGCGGGCGCCGGCGCTGATCGAGCATCTCGACCGCGAGTACGCCGCGAAGACGGGCAAGCACCCGCGGGCGTTCGTGACGCGGGCGGCGGACGGGGCGGCGGGGA
This sequence comes from uncultured Phycisphaeraceae bacterium, assembly GCA_964389385.1. Classification (GTDB taxonomy): domain Bacteria; phylum Planctomycetota; class Phycisphaerae; order Phycisphaerales; family UBA1924; genus CAYMFP01. Next base: position 1,315 of record CAYMFP010000413.1, read on the forward strand.
TGCCGTGAACGAACGGTGTGGGGTAGGCGGGCGGGAGGACGGTGGGTGGAGGTGGGAGCCCGGGCGCCGACGGCGGGGCGGGAGTCGCGGCGGTTTGGCGCTGCCGGCTCGTCGGCGTCAGGGGGCGCGGTCGGCGACGGTGACGCCCTCGCGGTAGTGGAACGGGAGCGGGCGCGGGGGGAGTTCGACCTCGGGGGCGTCGATCTTCTTCATGAGCATCTCGATGCCGATGCGCCCGAGGTCCTCGGCGGGGATGACCATGGTGTCGATCGGACGGCCGACGATGTCAAGCATCGAGTCGTGGAGGACGACGATGGAGAGGTCCTCCGGGACGCGGACGCCCTCGGCGAGGCAGGCGGTGAAGACGGGCACGGCGTCGCGCTGCTCGTACATGACCAGCCCGGTGGGGCGTTTGCCGGCGGTCTCGCGGAGCCAGGCGCGGGCGGCGTCGAGCCGCTCGCCCATCGGGATGTTCGGGCCGACGCGGATGACGCGCTCGGGGTAGGCGTGGCGGCGCATCGCCTCGCGGTACCCCTCCTCGCGGTCGAGGTGGGAGTAGTGGTCGCCGGTGGAGAAGCTGAAGAGGGCGACGTCGCGGTGCCCGCGCTCGATGAGGAGTTCGGTGGCGCGCACGGCCGCGTTCTTGTCGTCCGGGAAGACGCAGTCGGCGGAGCGCTTCATGTTCAGCCAGATCGCCGGCAGGTTGAACTGCATGATGGCGCGGCTGACGCCGCTGGGCATGCGGCGGTTGTAGTAGATCATGAGCCCGTCCACGGCCCACTCGCGGAGGAACTTGGGCAGCTCGAGGCGGGTGGTCGGCTCGTTGTCGGGGATCTGCCCCATGACGAGCTGGACGTCGCGCCGGCGGAGCCCGGCCTGGAGGGCCCAGAGCATGCCGGGGAACATGACCTTGCGGACGGGGTCGAAGCTGGAGAGCAGGGCGACGGTGTTGAACCGCCCGGTGCGGACGGCGCGGGCGGCGGTGTTCGGCAGGTAGCGGTAGCGGGCCGCGATCTCGCGGATCTGGGTGGCGCGGCGGATGGAGCTGGGCCGCGTTTCCTTCAGGGCCCCGGCCAGCACGCGCTGGACGGTGCGGACGGAGACGCCCGCCTCGTCGGCGATGCGTTCCAAAATGACACGGCGGTCGCTCGACATGCCACGATTTATAGCAGAGGCGGGGGCGGGCCACCGCGGGATGATGGGGCGTCGTGACCGCTGGGGCGGGGTAGCGGCGTCGATGACAGATCGTTCTCGGGCCAGGGCCGGGACGGCGGGGCGGGAAGGTCGCGGGGGCGGGGCAGGGT
>CAYMFP010000414.1:0-2617 GCA_964389385.1 uncultured Phycisphaeraceae bacterium
GGCCTCAGGGCGGGACCGGTCTCCGGCCGGTCGTGACAGAACCCGGCCGTAACGACGACGGCCCCGAAGCCGGATCGGGAAAGCGACTCGATGCGCTCGACGAGTCGCCGGTCACTGGGCAACCAACCCTCGGCGTCCCCGCCGATCGGAGACCCGTGCCACCAGAGCCGCCACCTCCAGACCACGGTCCGCCCGTCGCCCTCCGCACCGTCCGCGCCCTCCCCCTCCTCTCCCGCCGCCTCGGCCTCACGGGCAAGGCCGATCAGGTCGAGATCCCGGTCGACGCCGAAGGCCGCCCCGCCGGCCCCCCGCGCCCCGTCGAGCACAAGCGCGGCAGCCCCAAACGCCTCGACCACGACCGCGTCCAGCTCGCCGCCCAGGCCCTCTGCCTCGAGGAGATGTTCTCCGTCCGCGTGCCCGAGGGCGAACTCTTCTACCACGCCGTCCGCCGCCGCGAGCGTGTTGAAATCGACGACCGCCTGCGCGATCTCGTCGTCCGTGTCGCCGCCGAGGTCCGCGCCCACATCGCCGCCAACACCGTCCCGCCCGCCAGGAAGCAGGCCAAGTGCAAGAACTGCTCGCTCCTGCACCTCTGCCTCCCCGCCGGCACCGGCCCCACCCGCAGCCCCGCCCTCTACCTCTCCCGCTCCCTCGCCCTCAGCCTCGCCGCCACGGCCGCAGCCGATGCCCATCCTCCTCCCTGACTTCTCTTCTTCCCCTGGTGCCCGGTCCCTGGTCCCCGGTGCCCCCTCTCCCCTGATGCCTGATCCCCAGTCCCTAGTGCCTTCCCCCCATGAAGCACCACCTCAACACCCTCTTCGTCCAGACCGACGGCGCCTGGCTCCGCAAGGACGGCCGCGCCGTCACCGTCTCGGTCGACCGCGAGGTCAAGCTCCGCGTCCCCGTCCACACCCTCGGCGGCATCTGCTGCTTCGGACGCATCAACGCCTCCACATCCCTGCTCGCCCTGTGCGCCGAAGAGGGCGTGGCCGTCAGCTTCCTCAGCCAGCACGGCCGCCTCCAGGCCCGCGTCTGCGGCTTCACCCCCGGCAACGTCCTCCTCCGGCGCGATCAGTACCGCGCGGCCGACGACGAGGCCCGGTGCCTGGCCATCGCCGGCCCGATGGTCGCCGCCAAGATCGCCAACGCCCGCACCACGCTCCTCCGCGCCGCCCGCGACCACGGCGACGAGGCCGGCATGCTCGCCCGCGCCTGCGCCCTCATGGCCCCCTGCGCCGAGGCGGCCCTGCGCTCCCCGAGCCTCGACCACCTCCGCGGCCAGGAGGGGGAGGCCGCCAACCACTACTTCGCCGCCTTCGACCGCCTCGTCACGCTCGACACCCCCGAGCGCGACGCCTTCCGCCTCACCGAACGCACCCGCCGCCCCCCGCGCGACCCCATGAACTGCCTGCTCAGCTTCCTCTACGCCATGCTCGCCCACGACGCACGGTCCGCGTGCGAGGCCTGCGGGCTCGACCCGGCCGTCGGCTTCCTGCACCGCGACCGCCCCGGCCGCCCGTCGCTGGCCCTCGACCTCATGGAGGAACTCCGCAGCTTCCTCTGCGACCGCCTGGCCCTCAGTCTCGTCAACCGCCGCCAGGTGAACGCCCGCGACTTCCAGCGCCTCGAGGGCGGCGGCGTCCGCCTGAGCGACGGCGCCCGCCGCACCGTCCTCGCGGCCTACCAGAAGCGCAAGCAGGAAGAGCTCACGCACCCGTACCTGCAGGAGAAGGTCAGCGTCGGCCTGCTCGTGCACCTGCAGGCCCGCCTGCTCAGCCGCGTCCTCCGCGGCGAGCTCGACACCTACCCCGCGTTCATCTGGAGGTAGGCCGACGGTGGCACCGGTCTCCGACCGGTGATGACAGACCCCACCCGCCTTCCGGGTCACCTCCCCGAGTGTCCGACCCCGATCTCCGGCGCCTCCCCCCTGGTGCCCGATCCCTGGTCCCCGGTGCCTCCTCCCCTGATGCCCGATGCCCAATTCCTGATGCCTCCCCTCCCATGCACGTCCTCATCACCTACGACGTCAGCACCACGGACAAGGAAGGCCAGCGCCGCCTCCGCCGCGTCGCCAAGGCCTGCGAGGACTGGGGCCAGCGCGTCCAGGCCTCCGTCTTCGAGTGCAAGCTCGACCCCGCCCAGTACACCGCCCTCAAGGCCCGGCTCGCGGCCCTGATCGAGCCGAAGACCGACAGCCTCCGGTTCTACAACCTCGGCGCCCACTGGCACGGCCGCGTCGAACACCTCGGCCTGAACCGCTCCACCGACCCCGACGCCCCGCTGATCGTGTAGCCTCTCCGGTCGATCGCGCAGATCAACGATCGCCCCGCGAGGTGAGCGAGCCCCACGCGGGGGCCGCGCCCGCTCCGCGATGCCCAAGCGCGCCCGAACTTCCCCGCAGGTTCGCGAAACCCTGCAACCCCCTGCACGCCCGACACTTGCGCCGCCCGCCCCGCCGCGCCGGGCCCGCTCCGCCCCCCTATCCGCCCGACGTTCGCGGCCCCCACCCCACCACCCCCGCCCCACCCGCCGCTTACACTCCCGCCGTCGCCCCCTCACGGGGGCGCGGATTGAAACATCGGCGCGATCGCGGCCAACTTCGCCCGCGTCCTCGTCG
>CAYMFP010000415.1:0-2612 GCA_964389385.1 uncultured Phycisphaeraceae bacterium
CCTTCCACCCCCCCCACCGCTTCCATCAGCCGCCCGGCCCGAACGTCCTCGTCGCGCAGCGCGGCCGTCGCGGCCTCGTCCAGGTTGATGCGGTTCGGGAGGATCACGCCCGCTCCGCCCTCCGCGAGGCGGGCGTGGCGTCCCAGGGCGTCCGGAGCCAGGGCGATGTCGCCGTCGATCACGACGACGAGGTCCTCCGGGCGGGGATCGGCCCGCTCGGCGAGCGCCCGCAGGGCGTTGTTGCGCACCTGGTTCAGGCGAGGCTCGCCGGTGTGCTCGCGCGAGGCGAGCAGGAGCGGGCGGAGGCCCCGTTCCGCGGCCGCGGCGCACACGCGCCGCACGCCCTCGTGCTCGCCGTCGCAGGAGACGCAGACGGCGTCCGGACGCCTCGTCTGCGCGGCGAGGGCGGCGAGGCAGAGGGCCAGGTGGCGGTCGGTGTGGGTGGGGATCGCGAGGAGGACGCGGGGCGCGGGCATCGGCGGGCTCCTCCCGGCGGCGGGTCAGCCGGCCGCGGGCTCGAGGACGGTCGCGATCAGGTACCCGTCGTACCCTTTCTCGCCGACGGTCTGGACGCCGGTGGCGGCGACGCGCCGCTCGTCCCGCAGGCGTTCGAGCAGGCGGCGCATGCCGCGGGCGGACTCATCCTCGTCCGCCGGGTCCGCGACGCGCCCGCCGCGGACGGCGTTATCGACGACGATCAGCGTGCCGGGGCGGGAGAGGCGCAGCGCGTGGTCGAAGTACTCCGTGCTGCTCTGCTTGTCCGCGTCGATGAAGACGAGGTCGAACGGCCCGTCGTGCTCTCCCATCGCGGCGAGCGTCTCGATCGCCGGGCCCACGCGCACCTCCACGCGGGCCGACAGCCCGGCCCGCTCGATGTTCTCGCGGGCGACCTGCGCGTGCCGCGGGTCCAGCTCGAGCGTCACGAGCCGCCCGTCCTCCGGCAGGGCGCGGGCGAGCCAGATCGCGCTGTACCCGCCGAGCGTGCCGATCTCGAGGATCCGCCGCGCCCGCACGGCCAGCGCCAGCACGTGGACCTGCTTGCCCTGGGCCGGGCTGACCTGGATCTCGGGCAGCCCGGCCGCGGCGCTGGCGGCGAGGGCCGCCTCGGTCGCCGCGTCGCTCAGGCGGAGTGTCTCGGCGAAGAGGCGGTCGACGGCGGTCCAGGTGTCTTGGGTCATCGCTCCGCCTCGCGCTCCGGAAGCGTTGGGATCGTCGGGCGCCGCCACGAACGAGCCGCGGCGGCTCGTTCGTGCCACCGGCTCGGGCCGGCTCAGACGTTGAAGAGGAAGTGGCAGACGTCCGCCTCGTGCATGACGTACTCCTTGCCCTCGACGCGGAGCTTGCCGGCCTCCTTGATCGCCTTCTCGCTCTTGTGCTGCACGAGGTCGTCGACGGAGTAGCACTCCACGCGGATGAACCCGCGCTCGAAGTCGGAGTGGATGACGCCGGCGGCCTGGGGGGCCTTCGTGCCCACGGGGATCGTCCACGCCCGGATCTCCTTCGGCCCGGCGGTGTAGAACGACTGGAGCCCCAGGAGGCGGTACGCGGCCCGGGCGAGCTTGTTGAGGGCCGGCTCGTCCATGCCCATGTCCTTGAGCATCTCGGCCTTGCTCTCGGCGTCCAGCTCGCTCAGCTCGCTCTCGATCTTCGCGCACACGGGGACCATCTCGGCGTGGTTCGCCTTGGCGTAGGCGCGCACGGCCTGGGCGTGCTCGTTCTCCCCGTTCGGATCGTCCTCGTCCACGTTGGCGAGGTAGAGCATCGGCTTGGTCGTCATGAAGCCGAGCTGGCGCACCGCCTTCTGGTGGTCCGGGTTGTCGAACGTTACTGTCCGCGCGATCCGCCCGTCCTCGAGCACCGGGCGGAGCTGCTGCATGACGTGCAGGCGGGCCACGGCCTCGGGGTCCTTGCTCCGCGCGGCCCGCTCGGCCTTGGCGAGCCCGGCCTCGATCGTCTGCAGATCGGCCAGGATCAGCTCGGCCTCGATCGTCTGGATGTCGCGCACGGGGTCGATCGTCCCCTCGACGTGGGTGATCTCCTCGCCGCCGGGCGCCTTGGTGAAGCAGCGGGTCACCTGGACGATCGCGTCGACCTCGCGGATGTGGCTCAGGAACTTGTTGCCGAGCCCCTCGCCCTTGCTCGCCCCACGGACGATGCCCGCGATGTCCACCAGCCGGAGCATCGCCGGGACGATCTTCTCGCTCTTGATGTGCGAGCGGATGACCTCCAGGTTCGGGTCCGGCACGGGCACGACGCCGACGTTGGGCTCGATGGTGGCGAAGGGGTAGTTGGCGGCCAGCGCCCCGGCGGCCGTGAGGGCGTTGAACAGGGTGGACTTGCCGACGTTGGGCAGGCCGACGATTCCGGCTTCCATGGGGGCTCCGGGGCTCTCTGGCGGGGTGATCGGGGGACGGCGGGGGCCGCCCCCTCCGCGCCCGGGGCTTCCGGGCGGGGGGTCGGGATGGTAGGGTGCATGGATGCCGAGATCGGGTGCACGACGCGGCCGAACGCTCAACGAACCTCGGCGGTTGGTGGCCGCCTTCGCCGTCGGGGCCGCCCTCACCGCCGGAGGTGTCCTGATCGGGGCGCGGGAGGCCCACCTGAACACCCTG
>CAYMFP010000416.1:0-2569 GCA_964389385.1 uncultured Phycisphaeraceae bacterium
GTGGACCCGCTGGACTACGCGCGCGAGCCCGGGCGGCACCGGCGGGAGCAGGTCTGCAAACCCGCCGCGCCGCCGCCGCGCCCGGCGCCGGCCGCCGCCCAGGCCCCGGCCGCGAACGCCGGCGGGCCCCGCCGCTCGCTGAGCCTCAGCGCCTGAACCCCGCAGGGGCGGGTGGGAGGGGTGGGGCGGCGAGTTCCTCGAAGACAAAGGGCATCTGGACGTTGGCGGCCAGCCGCCGCTCCGCGACGAGCACCGCGTCGATCAGCGCGGCCGCGGACTCGGCGAGGTGCGGCTGACGCAGGGCGTCCCGGGCCATCTCCGCGACGACGGCGAGCACCCGGGCCGCGGCCTCGCGGTTGGCGGCCTCCTTGCTCCGGTTCTCCCCCACCGCTTCGCCGCGTTTGACGTGCTCGCCCGCCCACTCGTCGGCGAGGCCGGCCAGCGTCGGGCCGAGCAGCGGGTCGTATCGCCCCTCGATCCGGGCCCGGATCCGGGGCTCGATGAGGCGCCGCCACCCGAGCACGCCGGTCTCGACGGCCTCCAGCAGCCGGCCGGGCGATCCTTGCGCGTAGCGCATCGCCCACTCCTCCTCGCCCGGGGGGATCTCGATCCCCCGGGCCCGGATCCACGCCCGCATCTCCGCCTCGTTCAGCGGGGCGAAGCCGACGCGCTGCGACCGGGAGCGGATGGTCGGGAGCAGGCGTTCCTCGTTCGAGGTCACCAGGATGATGACGGTGCCGGGGGCGGGCTCCTCCAGCGTCTTGAGCAGGGCGTTCTGGACGGGGGCGTTCGTCGGGGAGCGATCGAGCAGCTCGGCCTCGTCCACGATGAAGACCTTGCGGGCGAGCCAGCCGGGCATGTTCGCGGCCCGCTGGGCGGGCTCGAGCAGGTGCTGCTCGACGACCTCCTTGGGGATGGTGAGCAGCTTGCGCTCGCGGGTCTGCCGGTCCTCGCTGAAGCGGGCGAGTTCCTTGCGGACGACGTGCAGGTCCGGGTGCGTGCCGGCGCGGAGGAGGGCCTGGACCTCGCTGTCCGGGTCGGGGCGGAGTTCGCCCGCGAGGTCCGGGGCGGTCGACGGGTCGAGGATCACCGCGGCGAAGGCCAGGGCCGTGGTGAACTTCCCGACCCCGGGGGGGCCGTGGAAGATCCAGGCGTGGTGGACCCGCCCGCTCACGATGGCGGATCGGATGTTGTGCTTGGCGGCCTGCTGCCCCGCGATCTCGTCGAGGGAGACGGGGACCTCGGCGGGCATCGCGCGGCGGGGGTCGTCCGGACGCGCGAGCACCTTGGGCCTGGGGGCCGACTTGCTGGAACGCTTGGCCATGCTGGGCGAGGGTAGAGCCGCCGGGGGCGGAGATCCCAGCCGGCCGCGGAGCGGGCGGCGGGGCCGGCTCGCCGGCGGTCAGTCGCCGCAGGCGTTCCGGAAGTCGCCGAGGAAGCCGAGGAGGTCGGTGACGTCGAGGCGGGCGTCGCCGTCCCAGTCGGCGGCGGGGTCCTGGGCCCGGAAGAGGCCGAGGTAGGCGAGCAGATCCGCCACGCCGACGGCGAAGTCGCCGTCGAGGTCGGCGCGGCAGACGCCCATCGTCTCGCGGATCCAGGGGAGGTGGGCGGGGACGTACGTGCTCGAGTACATGTCGCCGTAGAGGAACTGCAGCGTCGGGGCGAGGGTGACGACGAACGAGTGCACTCCCACGACGTAGCTCTGCCCCCCGTCCTCGATCCAGACGCTGCCGCCGGAGTCGTTCGTGGCGGCGAGGTACTCGAGGGCGGTGGGCGTCGGAGACGAGCCGACGATGGTGTTCGCCGCGGAGGAGTGCGGGCTGTCGAAGTCGCACGTGAAGACGCGGGGGTTCAGCGGGAGGGTCCCGCCCACGGTCGGGACGTTGCCGAAGCGGTCGATGACGTTGGTGCCGGCCCGCTTGGCGCGGTTGCCGGCCGCGGGGGCGACGCCGTTGCCGCCGACCCCGTAGCCCACGGAGATGACGGTGGCGCGGTCGGGGCGGTCGCCGGTCCAGATCCGGGCGGCGGGCACGCCCTCCAGCGGAGCGTGGAGGCGGAGGAGGGCGATGTCATCCCCGGAGGCGGGGTCTCGGGCGTCCCAGCCGCTCGGCCAGTGGCGCGAGGCGACGGTGTGCTCCTGCCCGTTCAGGATGAAGCGGATCTCGCCGAGGGGCATGCCGGTGGCGACGTGCCCGGCGGTGAGCACCCAGCCGTTGCCGAGGTAGGTCCCGGCGCCGAAGGCGCTGAGGGCGCCGTTGGATTGGCGGCGGCTGACCTGGCCGACGCCGTCGAAGCGGGGCTCGAGGGCCAGGGCCTCGTAGGGGGCGGAGCCGACGTCGTCGCGCCAGCAGCCGGCGTGTGCGGAGGCGGCGAGGAGGCAGGCGGCGAGGACGGCGTGCTCGGGGCGCATGTCGAAGTTCTCCAGGGACTTGGCCGCGACAGTAGTATCCGATGTGGCGGACCGCGCCAACACCCGGGCGCGAGCATCAATACCATCCGCCCCAGTTTCGCCCAGCGAGCCCCGGGCGCCGGCCCGGGACGGAGCCTGCATGTCCCGCCCCACCCCGAC
>CAYMFP010000417.1:0-2554 GCA_964389385.1 uncultured Phycisphaeraceae bacterium
GGGGTGGGGTGGGGTGGGGTGGGGTGGGGTGGGGCCATCCTACAGGCTCGTTCCGGCGCGTCAGCGTCTTTCCCGGCCGTGCGCGCAATGACACGTGTTTCATACCCGCCGCGGCCTGCGTCAGCGGCTCACGCCCCGGCCGTCACACCCGGAGCGGGGTCCGAAAACCCCGCAACGTCCGAGAGCATCGGCGACCTTAAGATCCGCCGATGCCCGCTCGCCCCGACCTCGCCAAGCTCGTGCGCCAGCACGCGGAGACGAGCCGCCTCTTCGGCGTCGACTTCGTGCCCGTCTTCCGCAGCCCGAACGCGGCCCATGAGGCCGTCGAGCCGGAACGCCCGGCCGCCGAGGCCCGGGCGGCGATCGACGCGAACCGCCCCGTCGCGTCCGCGACCGCTTCCCGCCCGGTCTCCGCGGCGCCGTCCGCTCCCTCTACTCCGCCCTTCCCCATGACCACCCGCAAGACGCCCACCGACGCGACCCGGGCCGAGAAGCGCCGTCTGCTCGACGAGGTCCGCGCCCGCTACGAGGCCGACGCCCCGCACCAGCACTTCGAGACCGAGCACACCCGCATCGTCTTCGACGACGGAGACCCCGACGCCCGCCTCATGTTCATCGGCGAGGCCCCCGGCGTCGACGAGGACCGCCTCGGCAAGCCCTTCGTCGGGCGCTCCGGGCAGCTGCTCGACCGGATGATCGAGGCGATGGGGCTTTCGCGCGACCGCGTCTACATCGCCAACGTGCTCAAGACGCGCCCGCCCGGCAACCGCACCCCGACGCCGCAGGAAGCGCAGGCCTGCGCGCCGTACCTGTACGACCAGATCCGGATCGTCCACCCGGAGGCGATCGTGACGCTGGGCCGCCCGGCCGCGCAGCTCCTCTTCGACACGACCGAGAGCATGGGGGCGATGCGCGGCTCGTGGCGCGACTTCCCGCCCCCCGGCGGCGGCCTGCTCGGGAGCATCCCCGCGGGCATGCCGACGATCCCCGTCATGCCGACGTACCACCCCGCCTTCCTGCTGCGCAGCTACACGCCGGAGAACCGCAAGAAGGTCTGGAGCGACCTGCAGAAGGTCATGGAACGCCTGAACGCGTGAGCCGGGAAGCATCCGCGGCGCGGCAAAGACAACCCCACACAACGACCGCGTTCGCCCTCTCGGCGGGCGCGGCCGCGCTCACGCGTTTTGATCAGTGCGGTCTCGGGGCGGGCGCCGCGGTCTCCCGCGCTCCCCGGCTCACGAGGGCAGGTCGAGTTCCGTGCCCTCCGGCAGCGGCTCGATCGACGTGATCTCGTAGCGGCGCCCGTTGCTCGAGTAGATCACCCGCCACTCGAACGCGATCGGCTGCCCGACCGTGAGCCCCTCGAGCGAGACGCCCGGGGCGAGCGGGAAGGCCATCTGCATGGCGTTCATGCCCACCTCCTCGCCCGCCGCGTTCTTGAAGTCCGGGATCCGCTCGTGGCGGATCTGCAGCTCGGACATCGGGTTCGCCGGGTCCGGCATCATCGCGACGACGCCCCGCGTCGTGTACGTGTCCGTGCGGACGATCTCCTCGCGGGGCTGCTCGGTCTCGCCGGAGCACCCCGAGAGGCTCGACATCGCGATCAGGCCGCTGCCCGAGACGCAAAGCAGGACCACGGCCGTGGAAACCAGCGCGGTCCGGGACGATCCGGTCATCTCAGCCCTCCGGCTCGGAGATCGGGGAATCAGAATGGCGGCTCCGCCGCCTCTTCCTGTATCGGAAGACGGCTCAGGCCGCCTGCACCGACACGTACTTCCCGACCGAGCGCAGATCCGGGGCGATGTCCGGGGTGTAGACCATGGTCCAGGCGTTGCCGGAGCGCACCTGGGCGATCACGGCCGCCTTCTCGCGCGAGTACCAGAGCCGCCCGCCGCGGATGTACGCGTGCATCCGCCGCCGGCGCAGCTCCTGAGCCCGCTTCAGACCGCGGCGGATCGCCGGGTCGCGCCGCATCAGGCGGAGGATCGTGTCGCGGGCGCCCTTGGCGCGCGGCTCGGCGTTGACGGTGCAGGTGATCGTCTGGCCGGGCTGGAAGCCCTCGAGGTTCAGGGTCTCGGGCATGGCGGACACTCTTTCGGCGTGACGCGGTGCGTCGGGGGCCTGGGAAACGACTCGGGCGGGATGTCCCCGGCGGTGCGGCGTCGGCCGCCCGCCCGTAAGCCCCCGCTTCGTCTCGACAAGAACACTCCGGCGTCCCGCCCCCATGGGGAGCGTTCGGTCCGGAGCCCGCAAGTGTACCCGCCTCCTCCGCCGGGTCGAGTCCACCACTTCGCCCGCCCGCCCGGACCGGGATCAGGACGGGCCCCCCGGGTGACCGACTACACTCCGGACCCGCCGCGCGGACCCGTGTCCGTCCGGCGCCATAGAGAAGGATGGCGGCCCCGCGCGTCGCCAACCCCGGATCGGCCCGACTGTTGGCCACCTGATCCGGGGTGATCCGGGAGAGCCCTGCCGATGTCCGATCCCCCCCCCCCCCCCCCCACCCCCGCCCCCCGCGGGGCGCCCGAGGTCGACCCCCCACCCCAGCCCAAGG
>CAYMFP010000418.1:0-2549 GCA_964389385.1 uncultured Phycisphaeraceae bacterium
CCCCCCCGGCGGAGCCTCTGTCCCGGCCCGCGGAGCCGGGCCCCGCGGCTACTTCGTGATCACCACGTCCACCCGCGGCGAACGCCGCGTCGTGTTCACGCCGACGTCGGTCGCGTAGCGGTGCAGCTCGATGTCCACCTCCTCGTCGCCCACCCGCAGGCCGGCGATGTGCACGTGCTCCAGGTACGCGGGCAGGACCGGGTTCGTGAAGCGGACCGTCGGGCGCCCGGTGGCGGCCTCCGTGAAGACCGAGAGCCCGGTGCACGCCTCGAGCAGCGCGAAGACCGCCCCGCTCGCCCACGCCTGCGGCATGCACGCGACGGGGTAGAGCGTCGGGCCCTCGTCCTCCCGGCGCGCGAAGCCCCCGAACAGCTCCGGCAGCCGGTGCATCGGCATGAAGATCGACGCGTCGAACAGCCCCGTCATGATCCGCACCGCCTCGGGCTTGAACCCGTGCCGGGCCAGACCCAGGGCGATCAGCGCGTTGTCGTGCGGCCAGATCGACCCGTTGTGGTACGACATCGGGTTGAACCGCCGCTCCCCCTCGTCGATCGTGCGGACGCCCCACCCGCAGAACGAGGAGGGGCTCATGAGCGACCGCGCCACGCCGGCCGCGCGCTCCGGGTCCACGGCGCACGCCCAGAGCACGTGCCCGGCGTTGGAGGACCGCACCGAGCACGCCCGCCCCTCCCCGTCGATCGCCAGCGCGTACGTCTGCTTGTCCGGGAGCCAGAAGCGCTCGTCGAGCACCGCGCGGATCCGCTCGGCCTCCCGCCCGTACGCGGCCGCGTGGCGGTCGTCGCCGAACGCCCGCGCGATCGACTCCGCGGCCCGGAGCCCCGCGCAGGCGTAGGCCTGCACCTCGCACATCGCGATGGCCCCCTCGGCGAGCGTCCCGTCCTCGTGGAAGACCGAGTCCTCCGAGTCCTTCCACCCCTGGTTCCGCAGCCCCGCGTCGGTGCGCCGCGCGTAGGAAATCAGCCCGTTCCCGTCGCGGTCGCCCCACCGCAGGATCCACTCCGCCGCCCGCTGCAGGCTGGGCCAGAGGCTCCGGACGAACGCCGCGTCGCTCGTCCGCCGCAGGTAGTCCCCGGCGAGCATGAGGAACAGCGGCGTCGAGTCGATCGAGCCGTAGTACTTCCCGAACGGGACCTCGCGCAGCGCGGCCATCTCGCCCAGCCGCGCCTCGTGCAGGATCTTGCCGGGCTCGGCGTCGTTCTCCGGGTCCTCCTCGGTCGCCTGGTGCTCGGCGAGGTACCCGAGCACCCCGCGGGCGAGGTTCGGCTGCACGACCAGCATCTGCCGGGCCGTGATGAGCCCGTCCCGCCCGAAGGGCGTGCTGTACCACGGCACGCCTGCGTACGGGAAGAGCCCCGAGCCGTTCTCCGTCGCGAGCATGTGGATGTCGGAGAACGAGCGGTTGATCCAGCTGTTGAACTGCTCGTTCGACGTCGTGACCTGCGCGGCGTCGCGCCGGGCCGCGCGGTACTTCGCCAGGGCGCGCCCGACCGCGCGGTCGAAGCGCTCCGAGACGCTCTCGCCCGCGTGCGCTCCCTCGGCGGGGGGCTCGCGGAAGTCGATCGAGAGGCACAGCCGCACCGTCGTCCGCGCCGGCGCCCGCACGGTCACCGAGAGCGCGTCCTCGCCGGCCGGCGTCAGCGCGCGGTCCGCCCGCAGCAGGCTCACGCGGTCCCGCCCGTCGAGCCCGAGGTACGACACGCGGACGACCCCGTCCATCGCCGTGCGGCGGCGGTCGCCGCGCCGGGCCCGCGTCATCCCCCGCACCTCGAAGACGTCCCGGAAATCCGCGTCGAAGCGGAGCACGAGGGGGATCTCGATCTCGTCCTCCGCGTAGCTGGTGACGGACAGCTGCTGGAGGCACGCCGCGTCGTCCAGCACGCTGGAACGCTGGATGTGCACCGTCCCCTGGGGCAGGCCGGGGAGGTCGGGGTTGGTCAGGTGCGCCACCAGCAGGCAGTTGTCCTCGCGCACCGTCGAGCTGAGCAGCAGCGGGCGGTGCCCCCACGGGCGCAGCTCCAGGTGCGAGACGTGCCGCGTCCCCTCGCGGAAGACGCCGAGGTCCCCGCCCGCCAGCGGGTGGACGTCGCCGAGCGGGTCGAAGACCGCGAAGGTCTCGGCGTGCTTGAGCACGAACGGCAGGGGCCCCGGTCTCGAGGCCCGCGCCACCACCCCGTACTCGGTCTTGAGCGTCTGTTCAGGCACCGATCAGGCTCCTGCGGTGCGGGCGGTGGGAGCCGCGCCCGTCGATGATCAGGTGGCGGTAGATGCGCTCGTAGTCCTCGGCCATCCGGGACGCGGAGAACCGCTGCTCGAAGCAGCGGCGGCACCCGGCGCGGTCGATGCGCCCGACGTGCCTGGCCGCCTCGATCGCCTCCTCCATCGAGTCCACCACCAGGCCGCTCACCCCGTGCTCCATCACCTCCGGCACCGACCCGTTCCGCCACGCGATCACCGGCGTCCCGCAGGCCATCGCCTCGATCATCACGAGCCCGAACGGCTCCGGCCAGTCGATCGGGAAGAGCAGCGCC
>CAYMFP010000419.1:0-2548 GCA_964389385.1 uncultured Phycisphaeraceae bacterium
TCTCGATGGAGGAGTTCCGGGAGCGGATCTACGCGGCCGAGACGGGGGAGGAGATTTACGACCTGTTCCGGAGCCAGGAGCAGATGGGGTGAGCCGGGGAGGGCGTGGGAGAAAAGAGATTGGATCCTTGAAGATCCGCGGCGGAACGCCGAGCGTCTCTTCGTGGAAGATCGGTTCCGGATCGTGATCGATCGCTGGGGTGATCGGCTCTCCGTCGCCGGCGTGGTGCGTTGCGGTTCGATGGCGTGCGAGGTTGCCGGAGTGGTCGACGCCGTCGTTGCGGCGTCTCTTCGTCCGGGCCCAGCGTGTCGGCGAGCGACGTGCTTCGCCTTCCCGCGATGAGCGAGCCGCCGACGCAGTGAGCGGAGCACGGAACAAATGGGCGGGGGGGGGCGCCGTGGCCCGCGCCTACAACCCCGCCTCCTCGAGCAGCGGCCCCACCGCCACCGCCCGCCCCGTCTCCGCCGAGCGGCGCACGGCCTCCATCACGCAGTAGGTCTCCACGCCCTCCTCCAGCTCCGGCGAGCACGGCGTCCCCGCGATGAGGCCCTCCGCGAAGTACTGCGCGTAGTTCGCGAACTCCCCGTAGTGCATCCCGTGCACCTCGCTGTTGAAGTAGTAGTGCCGCCCGGCGTACAGGTGGTCCTCGACGAACTCCGTCATCTCGTCGTCGGGCCTGCCCGTGTAGATGTACTTCATGTCGTGGTACTGCGCCAGGCTGGTCCCCCCCGTCGAGCAGACCAGGCACTCGATGCAGTTCCGCGCCCGGGGCAGCTCGTGCAGCCCGTAGTGCCCCATCACCCGCCCCAGCCGCCCGTCCGCGGACCGCAGGTTCACGACGTACATGTCGTTCCCCGCGACCCCGAACTCCCGCCCGAGCGCCGACCGCCTTCCGTACGCGTGGACCTCCTCGATCCGCCCGAGGTACCACCGGACGAGGTCGATCGGGTGCGACAGGCCGAGGAAGACCCAGTCCGTCTCCGTCGCCACCCACGGGCTCTTGCGGTAGTACCAGTCCATCCGGTGCACGTAGTGCGCCTCGACCATCTCCACCCCCGCGAGCCCCCCGAACTCGCCCCGCTCCAGCGCTCGCCGCTGCCGCAGCATCGGCTCGAAGAACCGGCTCGACTGCCCGACCAGCAGCCGCCGCCCCGTCCGCCGCCCGGCCTCCAGCACCCGCCGCGCGTCCGCGAGGCTGTTCACGATCGGCTTCGTGCAGATCACGTCCTTGCCGGCCTCGAACGCGGCGACGATGTGCCCCGCGTGGTGCGCGTCCGGCGTGTAGATCCCCACCACATCCACGTCCTCCCGCGCGAGCATCTCCTCGTACGCCGCCGTGTAGAACAGATCCGGCAGCTCCCGCCGGCTCGCCTCGATCTTCTCGGCGCTCAGGTCGCACCCCGCCACCGGGCGGATCGCGTCGCACCGCGTCGCCGCCGCGATCAGGAGCGTCCGCCCCTCGTGGAGGCCGACGACGCCCAGCCCCTTCGCGTCCGCCCGCGGCTCGGGGCGCTCGAACGGCAGCGTTCCCGGGATGTGCTCGATGAAGCCCATGCGTCCGAACTCCTCTCCCCCAGCCCAGCCCGACCGACGCGGAACCTAACGACCGCCCACCGCGCAGCCCGCCCCGAGGAACGACTCCACCTCCGCACGCGCCGGCAGCGACGGGATCGCCCCCGCCCGCGTCGTGCTCAACGCCGCGGCCGCGGACGCGAGCCGGCACCCCTCCGCCAGCGGCGCCCCCCGCGCCAGCTCCGCCGCCAGCACGCCGACGAAGCAGTCGCCGGCCCCCACCGTGTCCACCGGCCGCACGCGCACCGCCGGCACCCGCGCGACGCCCCCGTCCGACGCCGCCAGCAACGCCCCTTCCGCCCCGAGCGTCACCACCACCGCCCGCTCCTCCGCTCCGGCGCCGCTCGCGGCGCCCATCGCGAGCAGGCGGCGAGCCAGCGCCTCCGGTTCCGCGTCGCCCCCCGCGATCAGCGCCGCCTCCCCCCGGTTCACCACCAGCACCCCCACCCGCGCCAGCAACGCCTCCGGGAGCGCCGCCCCCGGCGCGGCGTTGAGCACGAACGTCGCCCCCCCCGCCGAGGCCAGCTCCGCCGCCGCCTCCACCGCCTCCATCGGGACCTCGAGCTGCGCCAGGACCACGCCGCAGGCCGCGAGCGTCCCCTCGGCCGCGAGCACGTCCGCCCGCCCCACCCGTCCGTTCGCTCCGGAGGCCACGACGATCGTATTCTCGCCCCCTTCCTCCACGGTGATCAGCGCGACGCCCGTCGCCTCGTCCGCGACGGTGCGCACGCGGGACAGGTCCACGCCGTCGGCCGCGAGCACCCGGCGCATCTCCGCCGCGTGCGCGTCGTCCCCAACCGCGCCGATGAACGACACCCGGGCCCCAGCCCGCGCTGCGGCCACGGCCTGGTTGGCCCCCTTGCCGCCCGGGCACGTCCGGTACGGGCCGCCGAGGATCGTCTCGCCCGCCCGCGGCAGGCGCGGCGTCCGCACCACCAGGTCCATGTTGATCGACCCGAGCACGCACACCCCACCC
>CAYMFP010000420.1:0-2545 GCA_964389385.1 uncultured Phycisphaeraceae bacterium
CTCCCCACCCCCCTGCACCTCCCTCACCCGAACATCGGGAACCCGACCCGCACGACGAGCTGCGTGCCGGCGAGGGCGTAGACGCCGGCGATGAGGTCGTCGGTGCCGATGCCCCACCCGTGCGGCAGGTCCTGCGCGCTGTTCGCCGGCTGCACCTTGAGCACGTCGAAGGCGCGGAACGCGAGGAACGCGATCGCCAGGTAGCCCGCGATCCACCAGAACGAGCCGAAGACGAACGCGGGCGGGAAGAGCAGCGCCACCGCCATCCCCGCGACCTCGTCCCCGACGCACTGGTACGGGTCCTCGCCGAAGCGGCGTTCGATCTTCGGACCGAGGACGACGCACGCGCCGAAGAAGGCGGCGACGATCCCGAGCAGCCCCGCGTGGTAGGCGAGCCACGCCCCGCCGAACGGCTCCAGCGTGCGCAGCCCGAGCAGCCACGCGAGGCCGACGAGCGCGCACGGAGGCAGGCTCCCCCAGGTTCCCGAGGCCGGCCGGACGTGCCCGATCCCGAAGCACGTCACGAGCAGGAACCCCGCGCGATCGAGCGCCGAGAGCGGCACGGGACGGTCGACGATCGGCCCGCGGTGGATCCCCGGCGCCGCCTCGACCGCTTCTTCCAGCGCCTCGGCGAGCGCGGGCTCGGGGGGATGCTCGGCCGGGGCGGCGGGCTGGTGGGGCGGGCGCGGCGCGTTTTCGGGCATGCGGACGCATCCTACGGCGACGCCGCCATCGGTCCGTGACTTCAGATCTCCCACGAGATCCGCGGCACGTCGGGCAGCCGTTCGAAGTGCCGGTCGCGGCTGAGCAGCACGAGCCCGTGCTGCACGCACAGGGCGGGGATCCACAGGTCGTTGTCGGCCAGAGGCATCCCGGCCGCCCGGAGACGGATCCAGATCCGGGCCCACGCTTCTGTGGTCCGGCCGTCGGGGAAGAGCACGGTGGGCCGGCACGCCTCAAGGAAATCGAGGTACAGCTGCAACTCGTCCGCCGGATCCCGCGCCTGCATCGCCCCGGCACGGATGTCCGCATCAACGATGTACGGCACCACGAGTTCGTCGGCGGAGGCCATCCAGCGGTCGAGATTCCCGCGCCCGCGGATGGTGTCCACGAAGGCGTTCGTGTCGATGCAGAGCCTCACTGCGCGTCCGTCTCGTCCGGCACGCGGTTCATCTCCTCGATGGCCCGGTCGAGATCCGGATCGGGGGGACGCACGCCGAAGAAGCGGGAGAGATCGCGTTTGGGAGGTCCCGGGGCGTCCGGCGCCCGCGGCCGGACCGCGCCGCGGAGCAGGCGGATCGCCGCGTCCTCGAGCGAGACGCCGTCCTCGGCCGCCCGGCGGCGGAGCTTCTCGGCGACGTCGTTCGGCAGGTTCTCGATCACCAGGCGCATGGACAACCTTATCTCCGTCCCTCGGGCAGCCCGGCCCGCTTGCGGGCCTCGATCTCCCGCCCCGCCCGCACGGCCTTGGTCACGTACGGGATCCCCGACCAGACCGTCACGAGCACCGTCGCCCACGCCAGCGCCGCGATCACCCACCGCCAGAACGTGCCCTCCGCGCCGCCGCCGAGGCCGACGATCAGCAGGATCGCCGGCACCACGCCCGACTGCAGGACCATCTTGAGCTTGCCCGCCGGGCCGGCGGAGAAGTCCACGCCCTCGGCCTCGTACACGCCGCGGATCGTCGTCACGAGCAGCTCGCGGGCGAGGATCACGACCGCCATCCACGGGAGCACGCCCGAGACCTGCACGCCGTCGACGCTGCGGAACTGCGGGCCGGCGAGCAGGATGAACGCCGAGAGGACGAGCACCTTGTCCGCGAACGGGTCCATCACCCGCCCGAACCGGCTGATGACCTTCCACCGCCGGGCGAGGTAGCCGTCGGCCGCGTCGGTCAACGCGGCGACGATGAAGAGCACCGCCGCAACGACGAGCCACACGGCTCGTGCTTCCGGGGGATTGCCGAGGTCGGTGGGGCCCGGGAAGCTCTCGATGTAGCCGCCGCCTTCGAACTCGGTGCGGACGCCGGACATCAACCACCCGCGGTCGACCGGCTCGAAGAACTCGAGCGCCCCACCGTTCGCCCAGATCTCCCGGTTCCACACGCTCAGCAGCACCACGAACACCCCCGCCAGCACCAGCCGCCCGAGCGTCAGCACGTTCGGCACGTACCGCTTCCACTCCGCCCGCGGCTCCGGCGGGTGCGTCTCGGCCGTCTCGTGCGTTGCCCCCGGCTCGGGCACGGGAGGCCCGGAGCGGTGGGGGAGGTGCGGGGCAGGGTCGGTGGCGGGCGCGGGGGCCGGAGTTCCCACGTCGAAAGGCGCCGACGTGTCGGGCTCATCGACGCGATGCCGCCCGGGGAAATCGGGGCGGGTCCGCATGACGAGGCGATGGGGCATGCCCGCACGCAGCGGAGGTGTGGTCAAAACCCACAGATCGCGCTGCGGGTTCCACTCCGCGCCGGTGACGGATACGGCATCTCCGGAATCGGGCAGCACGAGGTAGCGCGTGCTCTCGGCAGCGCGCGCCGGATGCGGCGGCCGTC
>CAYMFP010000421.1:0-2544 GCA_964389385.1 uncultured Phycisphaeraceae bacterium
CGGGCGAGGCGTTGGGCGTCGGCGATGAGGGCGCCGAGCCAGGCGCCGGCCTGCTCGACGCGTTCGGAGAGATCGTCCATCGCGGCGCGGACGGCGGCCTCGGCGTCGCGCCCGGCGGCGGCGACGCGGTCCGCGTCCGACGCGAGCGCGTCGCGCCGGGATTCGAGCGACGCGACGAGTTCCTGGAGTTCGCGCATCGTCCGCCCGTTCGGGTCGAGCTTGCGGAGGTGGCGGCGGGCCGTCTCGGAGGCCTTCTTCGCCCGCGCGTCGAGTTGGTCCACCTGCTCCGCCGCCTCGAGGACGGACTGCGCGAGCGTGCGGCGGGCCTCGTCGATCTGGTCCTTCAGGGCGTCGATGTCCCGCATGCGGTGCAGCAGGTCGGCCGCCCGCTCGGCCGGCTCGGCAAGCTCGCCCAGGCGGGCGGCGACTTCGGCCTCGACGCGCGTGAACCGGCCGCGGAGGTCGCGCAGCGCGTTGTCCGCCTGCCCCACGAGTTCGACGAGGCGTTCCTCGATCTCTCCAGTGCGCTGCGAGGCCGATGCCTCGGCGGCCGCGGCGTTCTCCACGGCCTGCCGCGTGCGCTCCAGGATCTCGCTCGCCCGCCGCTCGGCCTCCTCGGCGGCCTCGGCGACGGCCCGGGCGGCGGCCTGCTCGGCCTTCGTCGCCGCCTCCAGGGCGGTGGCCGAACGCGTCTCCATCGACGCCAGTTGGGCGGCCACGCGCTCGGCGAGTTCCTCGAGGCGGGCCGTGCGCTCGTCCGCCCGCCGCTCGGCCTCGGCGAGCCGGGTCTCGACCTCTCCGGCCCGGGCCTCGAAACGCTCGGCGAGCGCCGTGAGGCGCGACTCGAACGCCCCCAGGCGGTCTTCGACGGCCTCGCGGAGCTGCTCGGCCACGTTGGCCGGGATCTTCGTCTTCGCCTCCACCTCGGCCAGGGCCGCGCGGACGCGTTCCATCCGCCCGTCGAGGGTCGGCACCATCCGCACGGCCGTGTCGAGCCGCGTCTTGAGCAGCTCGGAGGCCTCGCGCATGTCCTTGCACAGGGCGCGGGTGTCCGCGGCCGTGCTGGAGAGCGCGGTCGATTCCGAGGCCGCGTCGTGGAGGATCCGCCGCAGCTCGCTCGCGAGGGACTCGAACGCGGTCTGGTCCACCACGCGGGGGGCCAGGAAGACGTCGTCGACGGCGGCGTCGAGGACGGGCGGGAGGGGGCGAACCCCCGTGGCCTCGCGGGTTTCCGCCGGGGCGGCCGGGGCTTGGGGCGGGGTCTCGGGGGTGCGGAGGCCGGACTTGCGGGCGGCGATGAACCGCCCGCTGGGCGTCGCCGGACCTGTCACGGCGGGGCGGAGGCGCAGGACGGGCTGGTCCGCGTGGTTCCGCGTCGCGTCCTGCGTGTGCTTGAGACCTGCCTCCGGCATCGTCCGATCGTCCTGTCGGGGTCCGTGCCCGGGGCGCGCAGCGTCCCTGGCGTTCTCGGTCTCTATCGACCGAACGGGGGAGATTTCCGCAATCTCGTCGGGGAGACAAGCCCGCGGAGCGGGGCGTCTCTCGCGCGCCGCGGGAGTCGGGCTCCGAAGGCCGGGGCCGGCCGCTGGCCGCCGTCCGTCTATCGTGTGCCATGCCCTGGAACGAGCCGGACGCCACCGCCGACGAAGGCGCCCCCGATGAACTGAAGGACAAGTCCCACGGGGAGCGGCTGCAGCGCGTCATGGCCGACGCGGGGGTCGGCTCGCGCCGGACCTGCGAGGAGCTGATCGAGCAGGGGCGGGTCGAGGTGAACGGGCGGGTGGTGAGCGAACTGCCGGTCTGGGTGGACCCGCACGAGGACCGGATCGTCGTGGACGGGCGTCCGCTCCCGCCCCCGGAACGGATGGTCTACGTGCTGCTGAACAAGCCGACGCGGACGCTCAGCACCGCCGAGGACGAGCCCGGATCCGACCGGCGGACCGTGCTCGATCTGGTCGACCACCCGGCGAAGGCGCGCCTCTTCCCGGTCGGGCGGCTCGACTACGACACGGTGGGGCTCATCCTGCTCACGAACGACGGAGAACTGGCGAACCGCCTGACGCACCCCCGGTACGGGGTGCCGAAGACGTACCGCGCCGTCGTGAAGGGGCGGCTGGAGGAAGACGACGTCGCGAAGCTGGAGGAGGGCATCTACCTCGCCGAGCGCAAGGCGGGGCAGACGGTCGGTGCGCGGCGCACGAGCCGGGTCGAGCTGCACGTCCACTCGTACTCGGGGGACAAGACGGTCTTGGAGATCACGCTGCGGGAGGGGCGGAACCGCCAGGTGCGGCGCATGATGGCCGCGGTCGGGCACCCGGTGAAGCGGCTGGAGCGGGTGGCGATGGGCCCGGTGAAGCTCAAGGGGGTCGCGCGGGGGGCGTGGCGGGAGCTGGACGCGCGGGAGGTGGCGGCGCTGCGCCGGGCCGCGGCGGCCGCGGAGCGGAGCGGGGGAGGGGAGGGCCCGGAGCCGGCGCGTTCGCGTCCGCGGACGGTGCGGCCGGCGGGTTCGGGGCCGGGCCGCGGGTTCGGGGGCGGGATGAGCGG
>CAYMFP010000422.1:0-2539 GCA_964389385.1 uncultured Phycisphaeraceae bacterium
GCGCGATACGCTGCTGACGAACCTGATGTTCTACTGGGCGCCGAACAGCATCGCGAGCGCGGCGCGGATCTATTACGAGGCGCAGCGTGACCCGGGCGCGTTTCGGTACGGGCGGGTGGAGCGGCCGACGGCGTTCGAGCGGTTCCTGCGGGAGCGGTACGGGGCGGTGGAGGCGCTGAACGCGGCCTGGGGGACGGGGTACGCGGCGTTCGCGGAGGCGCAGGCGTGGGCGGAGGCGCCGGACCCGCTGGACCTGCGGCACCTGCGCCGGCGGCGGGACTACTGGCGGTTCCAGCACTGGGCGACGCGGGAGATCGTGGGCTGGCACGCCGACGAGTACCGGCGGCTGGGGGTGGACCTGCCGATGCTGGCGAACTTCTACCCGGGCGGGGACGTGCAGAACTGGCGCGAGGCGGTGAAGCCGGTCGACGCGGTGGGGATCGACTGGTACCCGCGGCGGCGGTTCGGGGCCGACCGCCCGGGGGAGGCGAACCCGAGCGCCGAGTTCCGCCGGGTGCTGGACACGATCCGCTACACGCGGGCGGTCTCGGCGCTGCCGATCGTGCCGGAGCTCGAGTGCGGCGTGTGGCACGGGTGGCACGAGCACATCGGCACGCTGGACGGGCAGCAGATCCGGCTGGTGGGGATCGCGACGCTGCTGGCGGGGGCGACGGGGTTCAACTGGTACATGCTGGTGGGGCGGGACAACTGGTACTACACGCCGATCGACGAGCGGGGGGATGCGCGGGGCCCGGAGTTCGAGGCCGTGGCCGGGGTGAACCGGATCGCGGCGGAGATGGGGCTCGGCGGGCTGCGCCGGGCGACGGACGTCGGGGCGGTGTTCGAGCCGGAGCACGTGGGGCCGGACCGGACGTTCGAGCGCAACGCCGTGCTGGACGCGCTGCACGCGGGGGACGTGGACTTCGAGATGGTGGATCTCGCGGCCGACGGCCGGGCGTTTGCGCGGACGGCGCCGCGGGTGCTGGTGTACGCGGCGGGGGACTGGCTGGCGCGGGCGTCGCAGGAGCGGCTGGCGGCGCTGGTGGAGGAGGGGCGGCACCTGATCGTCTTCGCCGGGCAGCGCCCGCGGCGGGACGACGCCTTCGGGCCGCTGGACGTGCTCGGGGTGCGCGAGCCCGACCGGGTGCTGAGCCGGCTGGGCAAGAAGGTGGAGGTGGGGTTCGGCGGGCTCGTGGGCACCGCGGAGGGCGCGGTGGGGGTGTGGGACACGGCGCCGGAGGGGGCGGAGGCGATCGTGGGCGAGCAGGCGGCCGGGAAGCAGCAGGCCGTGGAGAACGCCGACAAGTGGATGACGCGGTACATCGGGCGGCGGTGGACGGTGGGGTACCGGGTACGTCGCGGGGCGGGGTCGGTGACGGTGCTGGGGGTGGAGCCCTCGGCGACGGTGCTGCGGGCGGCGGCGGGCCGGCTCGGCGCCGCGCCGGCGAGCGAGGCGGAGCTGCCGGGGGTGACGACGGCCGTGTACGAGAGGACCGACGGCGCGCGGTTCCTGGTCGCGGTGAACCTGTCGGGGGCGGAGCGGGTCTGCCCGGTGCGGCTCGGGCGGGCGGCGCGGGGGGCGGTGGACCTGTGGGACGGGGCGGAGCTCGCGGTGGCCGGGGAGCGCGTCCTGGTGCGCCTGGCGGCTTGGAGCGGGACGGTCGTGCGCCTGGAGGGGGAGTAAGCTCGGGAACGAGCGCGGAGCGTGGCCGTAGCAGCTGTGTGGTAGGCTCCACGGATGATGGGGACGGACGCGCAGCGGGTAATCAGGGGGCGAGATCTGCGGCGAGCGGCGTGGGCGCTGCTGGCGGCGGTGGCCGTAGCCGCGGCGGCGAACGTTCCATTCGCGGTGACGCGGATGCGGTCGCGCTCCCAGCCGCCGCTTCCGCAGGTCACGTCGCCGACTCCGACGGCGCAAGCGCGGTGGCCGTTGCCGACCCCGCACACGGATCCGTGGCCGGCGCCGTCATCCTACGTGGAGTACGCGGCGTTCGGATACCGGAAGGTTGATGCACGGGGGATGGACCCTTCGGGGCAGACGGGGCTGGCGATGGAGGCGGAGTTCATGGGGTGGCCGTTCCCCGTGATCGCCGTCCAGCAGATGTGGTGGGATTGGAACAAGGTGGCGTGGAGCGGGCCCGAGCCGAATCCTGCTCCGTTCCTGGTCTGGTCGGGAGTGCTGCTGAACCCGCCGATCGTGGGTGGGGGGCTGTGGCTGCTGACGGTCGTACCGGTGCTCTTGGTCGTCTGGTTCCTGCGAGCGTGGCGCAGACGCGGCGGTGAGTGCGTGGAGTGCGGGTATCCCACGGGTTCCGCTGAGGTGTGCCCGGAGTGCGGTAGTCCGGTTCGCCCATGCGCCGGTTGACCGGACCGCCGTGGCGGCGCAGACTCGCTCCCCCGGGGCCGCCGGGAGGAGGAGTTTCGGGATGAGCGACGCGCCGTTGATGCTGGGTGTTTCGGGGCTCCGCGGGATCGCGGGCAAGAGCCTGACGCCGGAGCTGGCGGTGCGGTACGCGGGGGCGTTCGGGACGTGGCTGCG
>CAYMFP010000423.1:0-2537 GCA_964389385.1 uncultured Phycisphaeraceae bacterium
GGGTCGGGGATGCGCCACTGCGTGAACAGGGTGCCGTGGACCGCGAGTCGCCAGACGTTGCGCGGCCGCCCGAGGTTGGGGGGCGTGAGGAGGATGTAGCCCCCCGGCCGGAGCAGGCGGAGGAGCTTGTCGAGGACGACGTGCGGGGGGAGGGGGATGTGCTCGATGACTTCGCAGAGGAGGATGAGGTCGAACCGTCCGAGGTGCTCGGGCGGCTCGTCGCGGGCGAGGTCGAAGACCGCGTGGGGGATGCCGTAGCGGGTGACGGCCCCGGCGTACTCGCTGCTGATGTCGGCGACGGCGCAGTCGTCCTGCCAGAGGCGGTGGGCCAGCAGCGCGAAGATGCCGGCTCCGACGTCGAGCACGCGGGCCGGGCGGGGGAGATCGAGGGTGGCGACTTCGCGCAGCGTGTTCCAGTAGCGGTCCCAGTAACGCTGGTAGTACTTGGGCCCCTCGAAGAAGCCGGAGTGCACGACCTCCTCGTCGAAGACCCGGCGGAACGCCTGCGGGGCCAGCGCCCGGGTCTGCGGGGCGGGGGCGGCGGCCGTTTCGGGTTCCATTGTCCGCGTCGTCATGGGTGTGATCCGGGCGAGGTCGTAAACGGGGTCGGGGACCGCGGTGCGGCGTTCATTGAGCCCCGGGCCGCGGCGGGGCGTCGGCGGCGAACTCTCGGTTCGCTCGCTCATCGGGGGTCGGGGCGAGTCTCATTCGGGCCGCCCAGCGCCCGACGAACATGCGGAACTTCTTGTCCCTGCGTTTGCTCGCGTGCGGCCAGGGGGTGTTGGGAACGTCCTTGCCGAGGAACGGGCAGACGGCTTCCCATCGCACCTCGCCCCGGTCGAGGTGGAGCGCGAGCAGGTCCTGCGGGCGGTCGCGGAAGTGCTCGAGGACTTCCGCGTTGTGCCGTTCGTAGCGGTCGATCCAGGCCTGCTCGTGCCCGCGCGGGAAGGGGCAGCCGTAGATGGCGGTGTGGATCGCGTTCGGATGGGCCCCGAAGTCGTTGACGACGCTCCGGATCCACTTGTCCGTGTCGCGGACGGTCAGGATGAACTTGCTGCCCGGGTACCGCTGATCCAGTTCGCGGTAGAGGACGGGCCAGGGGGTGTCCTTGAAGGCGTCGTGCCGGTTCGCCAGGGAGAGCGCGAGGTCGAGGATGGGCTCCATGCCGAGGTTCTCGATCCGCAGGAGCTTGCGGAACGGGTCGTAGCCGCAGACGCTGTAGCCGAGCAGCGAGAGCGCGCGCCCGAGCGAGGTCGTGCCGGTCTTCTGGAATCCGATCGCGAACACCTTGCTCATAGGCCTGGTCCGATCCCGTCCGTCCGCGCCGGGGCAGGTGTGGCGCGGCTCGCGGCCTCGATGGCGGAGGAGAGCCGGAGCACGTTCGTTCTCTCGCCGAACTCTTCCTCGACGCGACGACGCCCGCCGGCCCCGAGGCGTTCGGCCATCGCCCGGTCGCGGAGCACCCGGGCGACCGCGTCGGCGACGGAGGCCGCGTCGCCCGGCGTGGCGAGCAGCCCCGTGCCGGCGCCGTCGACGAGTTCCCGGATGGCGGGCAGATCTCCCGCGATCACCGGCAGCCCGAAGGACATGGCCTCCATGAGCACGACGGGGATGCCGTCGCGGTCCCCTTCTTCGTCGATGCGGCACGCCAGGGCGAACAGTGAGGCCCGGCTCAGCAGGGAGCGGACGCGGTCGTTGCTCACGGCGCCAAGCAGCTCCACGCGGTCGCGGAGGCCGAGTTCATCGCGGAGCGATTCGAGCCGCGGCCGTTCCGGGCCGTCTCCCGCGATGACGCACCGCCACGGCTCGTGGGCGATCTTCGCGAGGGCGCGGATGAGGACGTCGAAGCCCTTCTTCGGGACGAGGCGTCCGACGGAGACGATGAGCCCCGGCTCGCGGGCGTCCGGGGCTGCCGGGGCGAAGCGGCCGCAGTCGACGGCGCAGCGGACGACGGGAAGACGCTCGGCGGCGGCCTGGTCTTTCCCCAGCAGGGCTCGGTACAGGTCGCGGTGCCATTCGCTGATGCAGGCGGCGAACGAGGCCCGGCCGAGCTTTTCCCGCAGCAGCGTGCGCTCGCGGAAGATGTCGTTCGCGTGCCCGGTGAAGCTGAAGGGCGTGCCGAGCTGCGTCGCCGCGTACATGGCGATGGTCGTCGGCACGTGGGCCATGTGGGCGTGGACGTGCCCCACGCCGAGCCGCCGGGCCGCACGGGCGAGGGCGAGGCCGGCCACGGCCTGCCCGAGGATCTTCAGGCGCCCCGGGAGCGGGCGCGGCTCGGCACGGAACGCGTCGCCCGCGGCCAGCGCGAGCGTGCGGGTCGAGCGGAGCGGGCGGGAGAGGCACTCGCGGGCCGCGGCCGTGAGGAGGCGCCGGAGCCCCTGTCCGTAGATCGGGAGCGTCTCGCCCGCCAGCCGTTCGAGGGTCGGGTCGCCCAGGTCGCGTTCCGGGGGGTGCACGCTCGCGGCGTGGACGGTCCACCCGAGACCTCGCAGGGCGAGCAACTCGCGGTAGACGAACGTCTCCGAACGGCTCGGCAG
>CAYMFP010000424.1:0-2511 GCA_964389385.1 uncultured Phycisphaeraceae bacterium
TGGGTGGGGTGGACGTCGATACGCGGTGCGACGTGTACGGGCTGGGGATCGTGCTGTTCCAGCTGCTGACGGGGTCCACGCCGCTGGACCCGGAGTCGCTGCGCGGCACGCCGCTGCACCACGTGGTGCGGGCGATCGCGGAGGCGCGGGTGGAGCGTCCGTCGGACCGGATCATGTCGCTGGGGGACGCGGGGGATCCGGTGGCGGCGGCGCGGCGGACGGACACGCACCGCCTGTGGCGGGCGCTGCGCGAGGACCTCGACTGGATCGTGCTGCGGGCGACGGCGCGGGACCGGAACGAGCGGTACCCGACGGCGAACGCGCTGGCCGCGGACATCCGCCGGCACCTGCTCGGGCACCCGGTGGAGGCGGGGCCGCCGTCGCCGGCGTACCGGCTGCGGAAGTTCATCGGGCGGCATCGGGTGCAGGTGGCGGCGGGGTCGCTGGTGGCGGCGGCGGTGGTGGCGTTGGCGGTCGGGGCGGTGGCGTTCGCGCTGCGGGAGCGGGCGAACGCGGTCCGGATCGCGGAGGAGCTGTCGCGGGCGGAGGCGGTGAGCCGGTTCGCGCGGGACATCCTCGGGAGCGTGGACCCGGCGATGGCGCGGGGGCGGGACACGGCGCTGCTGGAGGAGATCCTGTCGGGCGCGGCCGCGCGGATCGACAAGGAACTCGCCGACGAGCCCGCGGCGGCGGCGGCGATGATGAACACGCTGGGGTTCGCGCGGCTGCGGCTGGGGGATCTGGAGCGAGCGGCCGAGCTGTTCGGGCGGGCGGCGGAGACGGCGGCGGCGCACCTCGGCCCGGATCATCCGGAGGCGGTGCGCTCGCGGGGGAACCTGGCCGCGGCGCTGGCGGACGCGGGGAGGTATCCGCAGGCGGTCGAGATGCTGATCCCGCTGGCGGCGGACTACACGCGGGTGTTCGGTGCGGAGGCGGCGGAGACGATCACCACGCGGATGAACCTGGCGATCGCGCACCAGCGGCTGGGGCGTCCGGACCTGGCGCGTCCGATCCTGGAGGAGATCGTCGAGGTGCGGCGCCGGACGCTCGGCCCGGACGATGCGCAGACGCTCGCGGCCGTGAACAACCTCGCGTCGATCATCTCGGACATGGGAGACCGGCGGACGGCGGCGTCGTTGCTCGGGGAGGTCGTCGAGGGGCAGACGCGGGTGCTCGGGGAGGATCACCCGCAGACGCTGGCGACGATGAACAACCTGGCCTCGGAGCTGATGGAACTCGGGGAGGAGGAGCGGGCGCTGGAGATCTACCGGGCGGTCGCGGAGGCGAAGCGGCGTGTGCTGCCGCCGGGGCATCCGAGCCGGCTGACGACGGAGGGGAACCTGGCGGCGCTGCTCGGGCGGATGAAGCGGTACGAGGAGGCGGAGGCGCTGCACCGGTCGGCGGTGCAGGAGTGGCGGGCGTCGGTGGAGACGCCGGACTTCCGGGGGGTGCCGCTGCTGAACGGGCTCGGGGGCGTGCTGCTCCAGACGGGGCGGGCGGAGGAGGCCGAGCCGGTCGTGGCGGAGGCGGCGGCGCTGTGCGCGGCGCTCGCCGGTGAATCGCACCCGACGACGCTGCTGCTGCGGGGCAACCACGCGCGGGTGCTGAACCGGCTGGAGCGGTACGCGACGGCCGCGGAGGTGGCGGGGGCGGCGCGGCGGCTGGCGGTGGAGGCGCTCGGCCCCGGGCACGAGACGAGCCTGGAGCTGGGCCGCGTGCTGGCGGCGGCGTACGCGGGGGAGGGGCGGGTGGAGGAGGCCCGGACGCTGCTGGAGGAAGCGGTCGCGGCCGCGGAGGATCCGCTGGCGCGGGTTCCGCTGGAGGAGGACCTGGCGAAGCTGGCGGGGTCGGACGGCGGTCTGGGTGCGGGCTCGCCGGCGGGGGAGCCGGCGCCGGTCGCCGCCTCGGGCGGGGCGGGGAACTGAGAGGGGGCGACGGGGTGGCGCGACGGGGGCGCGACGCGGGTGGTGCGTAAGCGGGTTCCGGATCCGGGCGGGGCGGCGCGGCGATCTCGGCGGCGTTCGGGCGGGCATCCGGCGCCCGTTGAGCCCTGCTGGAGGAGCCCGATGCTGCGCCTCGCCATCGCCGTGCTGTTGCTGGTCGCGTGCGGGTGCGCCTCGCCGGGATGGGACGGGGCCGCGGAGGCGGCGCCGCGGTGGCCGCTGCGCGAGGGGGAGCGGCTGCTCGGCCGGTGGGACGCGCTGCTCGTGGGCGAGGGGAGGCGGGTGGTGTACCACCTGGCGTGGGCGGCGGATGAGGAGGGGTACGCGATGTACGCGGAGCGCGACGGGGCGGGGGCCCTGGAGCGATGGCCGCTGGCGCGGGAGGGTCGGCGGTTCGCGGCCGAGGGGACGGAGGGGGTGTGGTTCGTGGTGGACGAGGAGGGGTGGCTGCTGGTGCAGGGGAAGGACCCGTGCTGCCCGACGCCGTTCCGGATCGCGGTGGGGGAGCCGCTGGTGGAGACGGTGTTGCCGTAGGCGAGAACCGGGAGCCGGAACCGGCAACCGGCAT
>CAYMFP010000425.1:0-2510 GCA_964389385.1 uncultured Phycisphaeraceae bacterium
CCCTCTCTCTCGCCCTCGCTCCCGCCCCCCCTCCCCGCCCCCCTTCACCGCCGGAACCCGATCGGCTGCTCCGCCAGCCCGTAGATCTCCCGCAGGACCGTCGTCCCCAGGATCGCGGCCAGCGCCAGCCCGAGCATGATGAACCCGGCCGACCACGGCACGTCCCCGAACGCCGCCTCCCCGAACAGCCACGCCGACGCGTACAGCGGCAGCCACACCGCCCCGTACCGCTCGATCTTCTCCCCCGCCCGCGCGCCCGGCCCGTACGTCCGGATCCGCCGCAGCGCCAGCCCCGCGAACCACACCGCCAGCACCCCCGGCCCGAGCGCCGTCTCCCACGCCACCCACTCCGGCCACCACGTCCGCTCCCCCGCCCCGCCCGAGCGGGCCCAGCCCAGCGTCAGCAGCCCCGCCGTCACCAGCAGCCACCCGATGAACACGAACAGCGCCGCCCGCCGCGTGATCGGCGGGCTCTTCCGCCGCAGCGTGTGCGTCAGCCCCGCCACCAGCAGCGCGTGCGTCGTCACCACCACGATCGGCCACGTGAACCGCAGCCCCGTGTACGGCACGAGCATGTGCCCCGCGTAGATCGCCGCCAGCAGCACCAGCCCGATCGCGGGGATGAACTTCCCGACCAGGTTGAAGACGAGGATCGCCAACGCCAGCAGCAGCGTCAGCAGCACCACCCCCGTCCCGAACACCGTCGACCCCAGCACCCCCGCGATCAGCGTCACCGCCACGCCCACGACCGCCGCCTCCACCGACACCCGCCCCGCCGCCAGCGGGCGGTCCGGGCGCAACGCCCGATCCCGGTGGATGTCCAGCATGTCGTTGAGCACCGCCCCGTACGCGTACAGCCCCGCCCCGAACCCCGCCCCCCCGAGCAGCAGCAGCCAGAGCGGCTGATCGAAGACCACGTGCCCGCCCCCGGCCATCCGCTCGGCCGGCTCCGCCCGCGCCCACAGCACCACGAACCAGACGTTCGCCACCGCCGCGAACACCTTGCTCACCCGGGTGAGCCGCAGCACCGGCATGACGCGGAGGACCAGATCGCGCATCGGCTGCCAGCCTACGCGCCGCGCCCGCCCCGCGGCGACCCGCGCGGGGCGACGCCCCCGGGCGTCCGCCTAGCATCGCCCGGAGACCCGCATGCCCAAGGACATCGAGGAGCAGCCCACCGAAGACCCCGTCTTCGAGGCCGAGCACGGCGGCGCCCGCGGCCGGACCGTCCCGCCCTCCGGCACGCCCGAGGCGGGCGGGAGTGGGGGGGAGAACCCCCGCCCGGCGCTCCCGCCCCTCGCCATCGTCGTCTCCCGGTACAACGACGCCATCACCGGCAACATGCTCCGCGCGGCCGTGGAGGAGTACCACGCCCGCGGCGGACGCGACGAAAACCTCTCCGTCATCGACGCCTTCGGCGCCTTCGAGCTCACGCCCCTCGCCGTGGCCTGCGCCCGCTCCGGGCTCTACGCCGGCGTCCTCTGCCTCGGGTGCGTCATCAAGGGCGAGACCGACCACGACGCCTACATCGCGCACGCCGTCGCCCAGGGCTTGGCGAACATCGCCGTCCGGCACGGCGTCCCGTGCTCCTTCGGCGTCCTCACCGTGAACACGGTCGAACAGGCCGTCCACCGCGCCGGCGGGCGCGACGGCACGGAGCCCGGAAACAAGGGGGCCGAGGCCATGGCCGCCCTCATCGAGACCGTCCGCGCCCAGGCCGCGATCCAGGAGGCCGTGCGCACCGGCACGCCGCGCTGCCGCTACCGGATCGAGGGCGCCGAAGACCCCACCCCCACCCCCATTCCCACCCCGATCCCCGCCCCCGAGCCCGTCAAGGGCCCGCTCACGCCCTCCAGATCGCGTGCGCCCGCGCAGGCCTGACACCGCCGGATCCTGCGCCAACGATCGCCTCCCATGGCCGCATCCCCCCGCGACATCCGCCGCCTCGCCCTCCTCGCCCTCTACCAGATCGACGCGGCCGCACGCGAGCACCCGGCCGGTCGCCCGGCCTCCGCGCCCGGCGCCTCCGACGCCGTGACCGAGGAAGACCTCGCCGTCATCCGCGCCAGCCTGGACAACCTGCACTCGCTGGCGGAGGAAGGCCTCACCTTCGCCGACCTCGTCGACGACGACGAGTTCACCGACAAGGACAAGGACAAGGCCTTCGCCAAGGCGTGCGACGCCTACCGCCACCGCGCCGAGGCCGACGCCGCGGCCGAGGCCCTCGCCCCCGACTGGCCCGCCCGCCGCCAGGCCGCCGTCGACCGCGCCATCCTCCGCCTCGCCCACCACGAACTCACCCGCACCGAGGCCTCCCGCGGCGCGATCATCAACGAGGCCGTCGAACTCGCCAAGGCCTTCAGCACCGAGAAGAGCCCCGGCTTCATCAACGCGCTGCTGGACAAGATGGGCAAGGCAAGCGACGCCGCGACGCCGCGACGCGGCGACGAAGGGGTCTGACGCCCGAACGAGGGCCGCCGTCCGGCCGCTCTCCGCCGCTTGGTCGCTCC
>CAYMFP010000426.1:0-2487 GCA_964389385.1 uncultured Phycisphaeraceae bacterium
GGTCACGCCTCACCCCCCGACTCTCCGGCGAGGGCGCCCTGGAGGCGCCGCCGGGCCCGGAAGACGTGGCTCATCGCGGTGTTGGGCGGGATGTCGAGCGCCGCGCCGATCTGCTCGTAGCTCAGCCCCTCCACGCTGCGGAGCAGGAGGCAGATCCGGGCGACGTCGCCGAGGTCGGCCATCGCCCGCAGGAGGGCGGGGTCGGTCGGCTCGAGGCCCGCGGCCTCGGAGGGGGCGTCGGGAGGAGCCTGCCCGCGGCGCCCTCGCGCGGCCAGGGCCCGCCAGGGCGACCGCTGGCGCTCCCGCCGGAGGCGGCGGCTGTGGTTGAGGGCGGTGTACCGCACGATCTGGCTCATCCACGCGGCGAAGCTCGTTCCTTCCCGGTACTCGGCGATCTTCTGGTACGCCACCAGCGTCGCTTCCTGCACGACATCGTCGGCGTCGGCGGGGGAGTTCAGCACGCCGGCCGCGACGCCCCAGAGCGTGCGGCGGTGTTCGCGCAGGAGTTCCCCGAAACGCTCGGCGCCGATCGCGCCGGCCCCTTCGGCGCGGGTCCGGGCGACGTCCTCGGCTCGAGCGGTTCGTGCCGCCATCGGGGTTCAGTATCTCACGCCGGAGCTTCCGGGGGCTCGGGGGCCGGGGGGGGGGGGGCCGGGTGGGGGGCGCGGGGGGCCAGAAGCCGGCCGCGGGGCGGCATCCGGGCGTCCGGCGACGCCGGTCGAAAGGCCCCGGCGCCCTCTCCTCGGCCCACCCCCGCGGGTCACGGGCAGCCGGCGCGGAACGCCCCCAGGTACGCCAGCAGGTCGTGGACCTCGACCTGTCCGCTGCCGTCCAGGTCCGCCTCCGGGGCCTTCTGCCGGAAGAGGCCGAGGTAGGCGAGCAGGTCGTTGACGGTGAGCTGTCCGAGCGGGGCGGAGACGTCCGCGGGCGAGCAGGCGAGGTCCGTCGGGTCGATCCGGATGACCGCGCCGGTCGCGCCCGTCGTCCCGCCGACGGTGGTGGTGGCGACGTAGACGTGCCCGGCCTCGTCGCGCCCGAAGCCGCGGATGAACCGTCCGCCGAAGACGCCCCCGCCCTCGAGCTGCGGCTCGAAGATCGCGGAGCGGTCGCCCTCGGCGTCCAGGTAGAACAGCCGCCCGGCGGGGGAGCCGAAGCTGGTGCTGAAGTCGCCGAAGATGTACTTGCCGTGCATGGCGGAGCCGGCGCTGCGGCGCCAGACGTACCCGCCGATGACGGAGATGCCGTCGGCGTGCGTGTACTCGGCGACGGGCCCGTGCAGCGGCTCGCCCTGGAGCCCGACGCCGGGGCAGGCCGGCAGGGGGTCGCCGGGGTTCTGCGGATCGAAGCAGAGGGAGCCCTCGCGGATCACCCACCCGTAGTTGCGCCCGCCCTCGACGACGTCGATCTCCTCGATGAGGTTCTGGCCGACGTCGGCGACCCACAGCTCGCCCGTCTCGTGGTCGAACGAGAAGCGGAAGGGGTTGCGGAAGCCCCAGGCGTAGATCTCCGGCAGCCCGACGAGCCCGTCCCGCCGCGGGGCGGCGAAGGGGTTGTCGCCCGGGATGGCGTACCCGAGCCCCGGCTCGGGCTCGGCGTCGACGTCGATGCGGAGCATCGAGCCGAGGTGCGTCATCGTGTTCTGCCCGTTGCCGTCCGGGCCGTGCGGCAGGCCCGGGCTCGACAGCCCGTCGTTCGCGCCGCCCCCGTCGCCGAGGGTGAAGTAGAGCATGCCGTCGGGCCCGAACTCGACGGAGCCGGAGTTGTGGTTGAACTCGGGCTCGGCGATCTCGAAGAGGACGCGTTCGACGGCCGCGGCCGCCGTGCTCGCCGTCGGGTCGGGCATCGTGAACTCGCTCAGGCGTTCGCTGTGGCACCCGCGCGAGGTGCCGAAGCACGGCTCGCCGGCGGAGCCCGCGCGCGGGACGGAGTAGCGGACGAAGAACCGCCCGTTGGACTCGAAGTCCGGGTGGAACGCCAGCCCGAGCAGCCCGCGCTCGTCGAACCCGGCGGCGAGGGTGACCATCCGGTCGCGGACGTCGAGGAACGGCTCCGCGAGCAGGTTGCCCGAGGCGTCGATCACCCGGACGAGCCCGATCTGGTCGACGACGAAGAGCCGGCCCGAGTCGTCCCCCGCGTGCGTGACGAGGTTCGGGGCGGTGAGGCCCTCGGCGACGACGACGAGGCGCACGGTCAGGTCGCCCTGCTGGACGGGCGGGGGGAGGACCTGGGCCGACGCGGGCGAGGCCGCGAGCAGCGGGGCGGGCGCGGCGACGAGCAGGGAGGCGAGCGGGGCGTTGCGGAGGGGGGCGGTGAGCATCTGGAGACTCCTCTGGAGCGGCCGCGGGGGCCCGCGGGTCCGCCGCCCGCGGATGTCCGCGCCGCGCGCCGTCCGTGCGGAGCGGGCCCGTGCGGGAGCGCGGGCGCCCGAGATTCCCCCGGCGGAGCCACCCGTAGCGGCGGGCGGGGCGGCCAACGCTGGGCGGAGCG
>CAYMFP010000427.1:0-2480 GCA_964389385.1 uncultured Phycisphaeraceae bacterium
GTCAAGTACCTGGCTGAGACGAGTCGTGATGAGTCCCAGCATCTGGGCGTAATTCTTCGTCGTGAACGGCCGAACGAGGTCGACGTTGGCGGCAAAGCTCTGGAGTCGCCAGTCCTCGATTTCTCGGGCGATGGACGCCCGGATCGGACCCGCTTCCGAGGAGATGGGCGGGGGGCAACCCCACCCCACCACTCCACGACATCCCGATCCCCCTTCGCGCCTTCGCGTTCAGCGCTCCCCGCTGCCCCCCCGACCCGCCGAGCAGAGCCGCACGGCGACGCGGACGGCCGACTGCATGCTCCGCGGGTCGGCCCGCCCGGACCCGGCGATGTCGAACGCCGTCCCGTGGTCCGGGCTGGTGCGGACGGTGGGCAGGCCGAGGGTGACGTTGGCGGCCGTCTCCCACGCGAGGAGCTTGACCGGGATCAGGCCCTGGTCGTGGTACATGGCGACGACGACGTCGAACTGGCCGCGCACGGCGGCGTTGAAGACGGTGTCGGCCGGGTAGGGCCCCTGGGCGTCGATCCCCCGCTCCCGGGCGTAGGTGATCGCGGGGGCGATGATCCGCTCCTCCTCGTCGCCGAGGAGCCCGCCCTCGCCCGCGTGCGGGTTGAGGCCGCAGACGGCGACGCGCGGCTCGCGGTCGCCGAGCCGGACGGAGGCGTCGTGGGCCATCTCGATCGCGTCGCAGACGCGCCCGATGGTGAGCTGGTCGCGGACGTCCATCAGCGGGATGTGGATCGTCGCGAGCATCACGCGGAGGACGGGGCTCTCGAAGAGCATGCCGTAGCGTTTGGCGTTGAACCGCGCGCCCAGGAGCGTGGTGTGGTCCGGGTACTTGCCGCGACCCGCGAGGGCCCAGGCCTCCTTGCTGATCGGGGCCGTGACGATCCCGTCGGCGTGCCCCGGGGCGCCCGCGGGCAGCTTCGCGGCCGCGATCGCGTCCTCCACGAAGCGGAAGCTGAGCTCCCCGTTCAGGCGGTTCGGGCGGCTCGGGAACCGTGCGTCGCCGTCGGCGAGGCCCTTCTCGCGGAGGAGGGCGTCGTAGTCGACGAGCACGGCGTCGTGGACGCGGGCGGCCTCGATCAGCTCGCCCCCCGGCGCCGGCCCGTACGGGACGCTCCACCAGAACGGCTCGATCCCCAGCCGCTCGCACTCGCGCAGGAGCACGGAGCGGGAGCCGAGGATCATGAACCGCGCCGAGCCCGCGATCTCGGGGTCCGCCAGCGCCTTGACGAGCACCTCGGGCCCGACGCCGCCGGGATCGCCCATGGTGACCGCGAGCGTCGGGCGCGCCCCGGCGGCGGCCCCACCCGCGAACTCCTGTGCCGCGGAATCGCTCATCGGAGAGTGTAGGGGCGACGCCGAGGCCCGCCCGCCGATAGAAATGAACGCATGCCGATCCGCACCCCGACCCTTGCGCGCGAAGCTTTCCCTGCCCCCGCCCGGAGGGGCCGCGCCCCGGCCGCCGCCGCGGGCGCGCTCGCCCTGCTCGCCGCGGGCGGGCCGGCGCTCGCCGGGGTGGGGGCGGGGGAGCGGATCGGGCTCCTGCCGCTGTTCATGCAGTCGCTGGACGTCTTCACGCTGCTGCTCGTCGCCGGCTCGTTCGCGGCGGTGGCGCTGATCGTCAAGTGCTTCATGGAGATCCGCGCGGCGAAGATCCTCCCGCCGGCGTCCGTGCGGCGGCTGGAGGAACTCGCGGCCGCGGGGCGGCACGGGGAGCTGCGCGCCTTCGTGCAGACCGACGAGAGCTTCCCGTCGCTCGTGCTGCGGGCCGGGCTCGCCGAGGGGGACCTGGGGCGCGACGCGGCCCGCGACGCGGCGGAGATGGAGGCGAGCGTGCAGTCGGCCCGGTGGTTCCGGCTCGTCGAGCCGCTGGGCGTGATCGGCAACCTCGGGCCCCTGATCGGGCTCGCCGGCACGGTCTGGGGCATGATCATCGCCTTCGTCGCGCTCGGGGAGGCGGGGGGCGACGCGGGCCCGGAGGCGCTCTCCGCCGGCATCGCCAAGGCCCTCTTCCACACGCTGCTCGGGCTGCTGCTGGCGATCCCCTGCCTGCTGACGTTCGGGCACTTCCGCGCGGCCGCGGACCGTCTCTGCACGGCCGGGACGCAGATCGCCGCGCGCCTGCTCGAGCGCATCCCGCTGGACGCGCCGGCGCGGGACCCGCACGGCCGCACGGCCCGCGGGCCGAGGGCGCAGCCGTGAGGCGCCGCCGGCCCGCCGCGCACGACGGCGCGGGGCACGTGAACGTCACGCCGATGATCGACGTGGTGATGTGCCTGATCGTCTTCTTCCTGCTGGTGGGGAACCTGGCCCGGCGCGAGGCGGGGCGGGTGGACCTGCCCTCCGCGGCCGCGGGGGCGGAGGAGCGGGACGAGTCGCCGGTCATCGTCGGGGTGCCGGCCCCGGGCGTGGTGACGCTGGAGGGCCGGACGGTCTCGGCGGAGGCGCTGGGCGAGCAGCTCGCACGGGTGCTC
>CAYMFP010000428.1:0-2470 GCA_964389385.1 uncultured Phycisphaeraceae bacterium
ACGACCCGCGAAGGCCCGGAGAAACGCACGCGCGGGAGCCCCGGGGGCTGGCGCCCCCGGCTCGTCGCCGGCGCGGGATCCTGCGTCTCCTGGCGCGCGGCCTGACAATCGGCGTCATCGCCGCCCTCGCCACGATCGTCGGCGGCGTCGCGGAGCAGGCTCGTTCCGAGGCCCGCGGCGGGGGCGGAGGCACAGGCGGCACGATCTTCATCAGCGACGCGCTCGAGTGGGTGCACGATGCGGCCTTGTTGCACGACCGCGTCCGCGTCGTGGGCTCGCCCTGGGCGGGCGCCAGTTGGCACGGCGACCTGAGATGGGTCGAACGCGAGTTCCCGCGGTGGACCGGGCTCGAGCGCCTCGCGATCGAGGATCCGGAGTGGGGGGCGTTCTCGGAGGCGTGCGCGTTCGGCTGGCCGTGGCGGGCGGCGCGGCACCGGCGGGCCCTGACCGAGAACGGGCTCGTGTACGCCGAGGCCGTGGCGCTGCCCGTGTCGCGAGCGTCCGGTCCGTTCACGCCGCGCCCGCACCTGCCGCTCCGCCCGCTGTGGGTTGGGTTGGCCGCCGATGTCCTCGTTCTCGGCGCCGCCGGCGTCCTGCTGTTGGAGGCCGCCGCGTTCGGGCGCCGGGCGTGGCGCCGGCGACTCGGGCGGTGTGCGTGCTGCGGGTACGACCGGCGCGGTGGCGCGGTCGGCGCCGTGTGTCCGGAGTGCGGGGGGTGCTCGGGGGCCGGGGCCGTCGCGTGACTTTGGATCGGCGGGCATCCGGCGCCCGGTGCACGTGCACGCACGGCTTCCTGAAGGTCTGGCGTCTGCACCCGGCTCGTTCGGATGGGAAGAGTCGGGCGAACGGGGCGCCCGAGCTCGCGCTCGGGGCTCCCTTGGATGCGCTTTTGAGCGGAGGCGCTTTCGAGACTCAGCACCCGGCGCGGAAGGCGCCGAGGAAGGCGAGCAGGTCGTTCACGTCGATCGAGCCGTCGCCGTCCGTGTCGGCCGCGGCGTCGCCGGCGCGGAAGGCGCCCAGGTACCCGAGCAGGTCGTTCACGCTGGCCTCGCCGTCGCCGTCGAAGTCGGCCGCGCAGGGCTCGGTGAGCTGGGCCGTGGCGAGTTCGAGCGGGGCGATGACGGTGTCCGACGCCGAGTCGTAGTACCCCAGCGAGTACGTCGCCGCGAGCAGGCCGGTGGGCCCCACCGCGACCGAGGCGGACCAGGCCGTCTCGATCACCCCCGGCGTCTCCTCGCGCACGAGGATGGGGTCGGAGAACGCGCCGGGCTCCTCCTCGGCCACGAGCCAGACCGACGACGGCACGCCGACGTTGGCCGCGAAGACGAAGTAACGCAGGTCGTCCGGGCCGTAGGCG
Source organism: uncultured Phycisphaeraceae bacterium (assembly GCA_964389385.1). Classification (GTDB taxonomy): domain Bacteria; phylum Planctomycetota; class Phycisphaerae; order Phycisphaerales; family UBA1924; genus CAYMFP01. Next base: position 1,358 of record CAYMFP010000428.1, read on the forward strand.
AAGCGGTCGCGCCCGGTCGGGCGGAACGTGCCGGCCGGGGTGAGCTGCACCGGCTCGCCGAACGCCCCGCCGGGCGCCTGCTGGTCGACCAGGAACAGCGCGTCGTTGGTGCTCCGGTAGTTGATCGTGACGCGGCCGTCCGAGTCCGTCCCGACGAGCGGGAAGACGACCGACCCGCCGACGCCGGTCGGCACGGGCGCGAACGAGCCGCCCGCGTCGTTCACGTAGACGAGCGGGCCGCCGAAGAACCCCTCGTTGTAGACGATGTGCACCGTGCCGTCGGGCCCGCCGGCGACGTCGGGGTCGACCTCGTCCACGCCCGGCGTCGCCCCGACCGGCGTCAGCGGGCCGAGCGTGCCGTCCGCGTCCATCCGCCGGTAGAACACGTCGGCCGCGCCGAGGCTCCCCTGCGTGTAGAACACGAAGTGGACCGAGCCGTCCGGGCCGACGTCGTGGTTCGTGATGATGTACCCCGAGCCGGTGATGTCGACGATCGGGCCGAAGTCGAACACGTCTACCCCGCCCGCGTTCGTCGTGTAGACGATCTTGTTGCTCCCGGGCGTCGCGGTGTGGAACGCCAGGTGCACGTTCCCGTCGGCGTCGAGCACGAGGCTCGGGTACTCCTCGCGGACGCTGTTGTTCGTGACGTTCACGAACGTGAAGTCCGTGCTCGCGCCGCCCCCGCCCGCGGCGTTGTTGCCGTACCAGATCTCCTTGCTGTCGGAGTCGGTGTCGAACTGCTTCATGAAGGCGACGTGCACGACGCCGTCCGCGTCGACGCCGACGGAGGACGGGTTGTTCCAGAGGCCGTCGTCGACGATCGTGGCCGTCTGCAGCGAGAGCTGCGCCGACGCGGCGGAGACGAGCAGGGCGGGCGTGGACAGTGCGGCGGCGGACCATCGCATGAGCGGTACTCCGTGAGAGGGAAAAGGGTGCGTGTTGGGGCCCCGAAGGTACCGCGGACCGCGCCGCCGCAAAAGCAGAATCTGCACGCCCCGCCAGAACCGGCGGGCGCGTGGTCTACCGACGACGAGGGCCGGCGTCCGCCGGCCCTCGTCGTCACCGTGGAGCCCGGCCCGGCGCCGGAGCGCGGGCCGGGCTCGTGTGCCGTGG
>CAYMFP010000429.1:0-2454 GCA_964389385.1 uncultured Phycisphaeraceae bacterium
GTGGGGGCGGGCGGTGCGGCGGCGCCGGGTCCGGGCGAGCCGAGTTCGGCGGCCTCGGGCGCGGGGCGGTGAGGCCGGGGGCGCGAGGGTGGAGATGGGGCGGTGGGCGGGTGTGGGCGTGTGGGTGGGGGGTGCGCGGGGGAGGAGCGCGGAGCGACCATGTGTCAGGGACGAGACGCCGTCTGGATCGCGAGCTACCCCCGGTCGGGGAACACGTGGGTGCGGTTCCTGCTGGCGGGGTACGCGTACGCGGGCGAGGTGAACTGGGATTCGGCGAGCTTCACGGTGCCGGACATCCATCCGTGGCTGGCGAAGGACGGCGGTCCGCGGATGCTGTGGGACAAGGCGCTGCACGTGTCGAAGGTGGCGCCGGCGTCGGCGTACCGGTCGCGCGACGTGCTGCTGAAGACGCACTACGTGTGGTCGCCGCTGCACCCGTGCTCGGAGCGGAGCGCGGGGGCGGTGCTGGTGGTGCGGAGCCCGCGCGACGTGCTGCTGAGCTCGTGGAACTACCACCGGCTGATGGGGTCGCAGCACGCGGCGGACGTGCTGCAGTACGCGCGGGACTTCATCGAGCACCGGGGGGACCCGCGGTACTGCCGGGAGGGGTACGGGACGTGGGAGGAGCACACGCGCTCGTGGCTCTCGGCCCCGTTCCCGGTGCTGATCGTGCTGTACGAGCGGATGCTGCAGGACCCGAGGCGGGAGCTGCTGCGGATGGCGGGGTTCCTGGGGATCCGGCTGGACCCGGCGCGTGCGGCGGAGGCGATGCGGACGGGGGAGCTGGACGAGATGCGTCGGCTGGAGGCGTCGGCGCGGGAGGAGGGGCGTTTCGTGCCGTCGCGGGAGGGGCGGAACTTCTTCAACTCGGGGCGGTCGGGGCAGAGCCTGGACGAGCTGGAGCCGGGGCTGGACGCGGCGTTCGAGGAGGCGTTCGCGCCGGCGCTGGCGGAGCTGATGCCGCGGCTGGAGGCGCGGGCGGGCGCGGCGCCGCCGGCGGCGCCGGTGGCCGCGTGAGCGGGGCGGGGTGGATGGGGTGGCGTTTGTGAAGGGTAGAGGCAGGCGGTAGACTGGCCGACGCGCGCGTTCGCGCGGGGGGCGGCCCGGAGGATCAAGCCGATGGTAAGCGAGACCGGCGCAGGGCTGGTGTTCCTGCTTGGTGTCCCCCGTTCGGGGACGACGCTGCTGTCGGCGTTGCTGGACGAGCACCCGGACGTGTGCTGCCCTCCGGAGCCGTGGCTGGCGATCGCGCTGGACGCGGTGGGGCTGGTGCCGGCGGAGCATCCGGCGGAGGCGCCGACGGTGGGTCGGGCGGTGTCGGACTTCCTGGAGGACGCGTCGCGTGTGGAGGCGGTGCGTGCGTTCGCGTCGCGTGCGTACTCGTCGCGGATGGGCTCGGCCTCGGTGCTGGTGGACAAGACGCCGCGGTACTGGCAGGTGCTGGACCGGCTGGAGGCGTGGTTCCCGGAGGCGAAGTACCTGCTGCTGCGTCGGGACCCGTTCGACGTGGCGGCGTCGTGCCTGAAGACGTGGGGCCTGGACCTGGCGGGGCACATCCGGCGGGGCGAGTGGAGCCCGCACGCGCTGGACCTGGCGCTGGGTGTGCCGCGGCTGGAGGCGTTCGCGGAGCGGATGGGGGAGCGCGCGCTGGCGGTGTCGTACGAGCGTCTGGTGGCGGCGCCGGCGGAGGAGCTGGAGCGCGTGCACGCGTTCCTGGGGGTTCCGGCGCTGGTGCCGGCGTCGGGGGAGGGGGGCGAGGTGCGGCTCGGGGAGGGCGTGAAGCGGGTGACGGCGCGGCTGGTGGGGGACAAGAAGATCCTGGAGACGAGCCGGGTGCACTCGGACTCGGTGGGGACGGGGCTGCGCGAGCTCGGGGACGACCGGCTGCGGGTGATCGACGACGTGCTGGGCCGTGCGCTGCTGTCGGCGATGGGGTACGCGGGGACGGCGGAGGCGCTGCGGGCGCGGGGGCTGGAGGCGCCGAGCGAGGCGCGGACGGCGGAGCTGCGCGGGGCGGCGGAGGCGGCGCTGGCGGAGCAGTGGGCGCGGGCGCGGGAGTGGTCGGACGCGGGGCGCGGCCTGCCGCCGGCGGCGCGGGCGCTGGTGGGGGACGCGGAGGGGCGTGCGGCGGCGCTGGAGGGGGAGCTGGCGCGGGAGCGGCGGGAGCTGGGGGGTCGCGTGCGGTTCCTGGAGCACGAGGTGACGCGGCTGGTGGCGGCGGGGCACGCGGCGCAGCAGCGGGCGATCGGGGAGGCGGACCGGCGGGCGCACCTGCAGGCGCTGCTGCGCGAGGCCGGGGAGGCGCGTGCGGCGGCGGAGGCGCGGCTGGCGGAGATCGAGGACGAGACGCGGGGGCTGCGGGCGCGGCACCGGAAGCTGGAGGAGCAGCTGCGTCTGACGGAGTGGCAGCTGCAGGGGGTGCTGTCGCGGACGGCGCGGGCGCACTTCGCGGAG
>CAYMFP010000430.1:0-2450 GCA_964389385.1 uncultured Phycisphaeraceae bacterium
AAGCCCCCACCGCTCCTCTTCTCCAGTCCCCGCCCTTCACTCCCTACAACACCCCGACGCCGCGAGGCCGACACCGCAGGAGTTGCCCGAGATGATCCGAGCCGTGGTCTGGAACGAAGGTCTGCACGAACGCGACAACGCCAAGGTGCGGGAGATCTACCCCGACGGGCTGCACGAGGCGATCGCCGCCGGGCTGCGCGACCCGGACGGCGGGGAGGAGATCGCCGCCGAGACGGCCCTGCTGACCGACCCGGAGCAGGGCCTCCCGGAGGAGCGCCTGGCGGAGACCGACGTCCTGCTCTGGTGGGGGCACCGGGCGCACGAGCAGGTCGACGACGCCGTCGCCGAGCGCGTGCAGAAGCACGTCCTCGCCGGGATGGGGCTGATCGTGCTGCACAGCGGGCACTTCAGCAAGCCCTTCCTCCGCCTGATGGGGACGAGCGGGACGCTCCGCTGGCGCGTCGCCGGCGAGGCGGGCGAGCGGGAGCGGATCTGGCCGGTGAACCCCGGGCATCCGATCGCGCGCGGGATCGACGACCACCTCGTCATCGAGGGCGAGGAGATGTACGGCGAGCCCTTCGGCGTGCCGGAGCCGGACGAGACGGTGTTCATCTCCTGGTTCCAGGGCGGGGAGGTCTTCCGCAGCGGGCTGTGCTGGAACCGGGGCGCCGGGAAGGTGTTCTACTTCCGCCCGGGGCACGAGACGTTCCCGACGTACCGGCACGCCGGCGTGCTGCGCGTGATCCGCAACGCCGTGCGATGGGCGGCGCCGCGGGGCGGGCGGCACGCGCAGAAGGTCTGGAGAGTGCCGGCCGAGCAGGCTCCGGAGCCCGTCTGGCGGACGGCGGAGGCCGCGCTGTGAGCAAAGAGGCGTCGAAGAAAGCGTCGGCGCGGGCCGCCAAGAAACCGGCGAAGAAGGCCGGCAAGAAGCCGTCCGCTCCGGCTCGCAAACCGGCCGGGCGGGCGAGGCCCGCCGCGAAGAAGCCGGCCGGCACGCAGGCGGCCGCGAAGAAGGCCCCCGCGAAGCAGGCCACCGCGAAGAAGGCCGCTGCGAAGAAGGCCGCTGCGAAGAAGACTGGCACGAAGCGGCCGGCCGTGAAGAAGTCCGCGACGCGGGCGGTCGTGGAGAAGGCGGCGCGGCGGGCGGCCGGGACGATCGGCCCGAAGGCGGCGGCCCGCGACGCCACGGCCGTGGAGGAAGCGATCGTCTCCCGGCGCGGCGCCAGGAAGCCGGGCGCCGCGCCCGTGCGGCCGCGCGGCGCCGCGCTGCGCGTCGCGGAGGGGCCCGGCGGGGAACGCGCGGTCGCCAGAGCGCCGCGTGCGAAGAAACCCGCGGCCGTCGCCGCGCCGGGCCCGCGCGTCGTCGAGAACCCTATCAAGATCGGGATCATCGGCACCGGCGGGTGGGCGGCGTACCACGCGGACCGCTTCCGCGAGCACGGGGCCCGCCTCGTCGGCTGCCTGGACATCGACCCCGAGCGGGCGCGGGCGTTCGCCGAGCAGAAGGGCGTCGAGCGCGTCTGCGGCGGGCTCGACGAGGTGCTCGACCGCGTCGACGCGGTGAGCATCGTCACGAGCGACGCCTCGCACGCGGAGTACACCCTCGCGGCGCTCGCGGCCGGCAAGCACGTCATGTGCGAGAAGCCGCTGACGACCACGCTCGCGGACGCCCACGAGGTGGCGGACGCCGCGCGCCGGGCGACCGCGAACGGGCAGGTGCACTGCATCAACTTCACGCAGCGGAACCACGCGTTCTTCGAGGCCGCGAGGAAGCTCATCGAGGAGGGCTCCATCGGGCGCGTCAGCCAGGCGATCGGCGCCTACGAGCAGTCGTGGCTGACGCAGGACGCGTGGGGGCACTGGTCGTCGCCCTCGTGGCTCTGGCGCATCCGCCGCCCGGCCGGCGTGCTCGTCGACATCGGCGTGCACCTGCTGGACATGGCGACCGCGCTCGTCGGCGACCCGCTGCGTCTGCGGTGCGACCTCCGCACGCTGCCGAAGGTGCACGAGGGGCGCGAGGTGAGCGAGTGGCAGGGCACGCCCCTCGACGCCGACGACATCGCGACGATCGAGATGGAACTCGCCGGCGGCGGCTTCGGGCTGCTCCAGACCTCCCGCTGGGCGACCGGGCACCTGAACCGGACGTACCTCGAGGTCTCGGGGACGGAGGGCGCCGTCCGCCTCGACCTGGACGCGGGGAGCACGAAGCTGCGGATCTGCCGGGGCGAGGACGTGCGGGCCGCGGCCTGGCGCACGGTGGACCTCGAGCCCGTGCCGCACCTGTGGGCCCGGTTCGTGGAGGCGTGCGAGCGGCGCGAGCCGATGGACCCGGACCTCGTCCGCGGCGCGCACGTGCAGGCGATGCTGCACGCCTGCGCCGCCTCGAACGCGAGCGGGACGTGGGAGGCGGTCCCCGCCCGGGCCGTGGGCGCCGAGCCGCACGCCGCGGG
>CAYMFP010000431.1:0-2443 GCA_964389385.1 uncultured Phycisphaeraceae bacterium
CGTCGAACTCACGGCGATCGCCCCGAACCGCGGCTTCACCGGGGGAAACAACGCGCTGCTCCGCCCCGCGCTCGCGTCGGACGCCCCCCCGGAGTTCGTGCTGCTGCTCAACAACGACACGCTGGTGCGCGAGGGCGCGTTCCGGACGCTCCTCCACATCGCGGACGAGCTGGGCGAGAGCGTCGGCGTGCTGAGCCCGCGCCTCGAATGGCCCGACGGGACGCCGCAGATCAGCTGCTTCCGCGACTTCAGCCCGGCGCACGAGTTCATCGCGGCCGCCGCGACGGGGCCCGTCACGAAAGCTCTCCGCCGCTGGGAGGTGCCGATCCCGGTGAGCGACGCCCTCATGTATCCCGACTGGACGAGCTTCGCGTGCGCCCTCATCCGCCGCGCGGTCTTCGAGCGGATCGGACTGCTCGACGAGGGGTACTACCTCTACTTCGACGACCCGGACTTCTGCCGCCGCGCCCGCCGCGCCGGCTTCCGCGTGGCGCACACGCCCGAGGCCCGCGTGGTCCACCTGCGCGGCCAGAGCAACCCGCAGAAGCGGCTCGCCGCCGAGCGCAAGCGCCAGCCGTGGTACCGCTACGCCTCCCGGACGCGCTACTACCGCAAGCACTACGGCCCGCTCGGCCCGCTCGCGGCGAACCTCTGCTGGACGGCCGGGTTCGGCGTCGCGGCCGTGCGCCGGGCCCTCGGGCGCCCGCTGCCCCACTCCCACGGCGAGCCCGCGGACATCTGGACGAACTTCCTGCGCCCCCTCGCCATGCCGACGCGGAGACAGGACGGATGAACGGACGCCTGCCCGATTTCGTGATCATCGGCGGGATGAAGTGCGGCACGACGACGCTGCACGACCAGCTCGCGCTCCAGCCCGGCTTCTTCATGTCGACGCCCAAGGAGCCCTGCTTCTTCTCCGACGACGCGGTCTGGAACAGGGGGCTCGCCTGGTACCGTTCGCTGTTCGCGGACGCCCCGGCGGGGGCGATCTGCGGGGAGTCGAGCACGCACTACACCAAGCTGCCGACCTACCCGCAGACGCTGCCGCGCCTGCGCCGCACGCTGCCGAACGCCCGGCTCGTCTACATCGTCCGCGACCCCGTGGAGCGGATCGTCTCGCAGTACGTCCACGAGTGGTCGCGCGGCGAGATCCGCGCCCCGCTGGCCGACGCCCTCCGCTCGACGCCGCGCTTCATCGAGTACAGCCGGTACGCGATGCAGCTCCGCCCCTACGCGGACGCCTTCGGGCCGGACCGCATCCTCGTCATCTTCTTCGAACGCATGGTCGCCGCGCCGCAGGAGCAGCTCGACCGCGTCGGGCGTTTCCTCGGCGCGCCGCGTCCGCTGCGGTGGCTCGAGGAGGCGGAGATGAAGAACGCCTCGCACGAGCGGCTGCGCCTCGGCCCGGCGGCCCGCGCCCTCCTCTACCCGCGCCCGCTCACCACCCTCCGGCGGGCCCTCGTCCCGAAGGCCCTTCGCGAGCGGGTGAAGTCCCGCCTCCGCGCGACGGACCGCCCGTCGCTGACCGACGCGGACCGACGCTACATCCGCGAGCAGCTCGACGCGGACATCGAACTGTTCGGGGACATGCTCGGGCTGCCGCTGCGCTGCGACGGCTTCGGTGACACCGCGGCCGCGACGGCGTCGCCCGCGCTGGTCTCCTCGGCCGCCGCCCGCACGGGCCGGGGAACGAGGGCGGAGGCGGCCGCATGAACGCCGGCGTCGTCGCCATCGGACGCAACGAGGGCGACCGCCTCCTCCGCTGCCTCGCCTCGCTGCGCGAGCACGCGCCGGGGTGCCCGATCGTCTATGTCGACTCCGGCTCGACCGACGGCAGCGCCGAGGCCGCGCGGGCTGCGGGCGCCGCCGTCGTGGATCTGGACCTCTCCGTTCCCTTCACCGCCGCGCGGGCGCGGAACGAGGGCGCCGCCCGGCTCCTCACCGAGCACCCCGACCTCGAGTTCATCCAGTTCCTCGACGGCGACTGCGAGCTGCGCCAAGGCTGGCTCTCCGCGGCCTTGGAGGCGATGCGGGATCCGGCGGTCGCCGTCGTCTGCGGCCGGCGCCGCGAGCGTCATCCGGACGCCTCGGTCTACAACCGCCTGATCGACCTGGAGTGGGACACGCCCGTCGGCGAGGCGCGGGCCTGCGGCGGCGACGCGCTCGTCCGTGCGAGCGCGTTCCGCGACGTCGGCGGGTACGACCCGACGATCATCGCCGGCGAAGAGCCGGAGATGTGCCTCCGCCTCCGCCGCGCGGGGCGCCGCATCCTCCGGATCGACCACGAGATGACCCTGCACGACGCCGCCCTGACCCGCTTCGGGCAGTGGTGGCGTCGCTCGGTCCGGGGCGGACACGCCTTCGCCGAGGGAGCCTGGCGCTACGGCCGCGGCCCGGAACGCTACAACGTCCGGAACGTCGCCTCGATCCTGCTCTGGACGCT
>CAYMFP010000432.1:0-2439 GCA_964389385.1 uncultured Phycisphaeraceae bacterium
GGGGTCCGACTTCGACGGCAGCGGCTCCGTCGACGTCAACGACCTCCTCGGCTTCCTCGGCGCCTTCCGCGCCGGGTGCTGATGAACTTCGCGGCGGGCGGGATGAAGATCCCGCCCCCGCTTTCGCCGGATCAGCGCACCCGCGGGTCTTCGGCGCGGACGCGCCCGGCAACGGCGCGTTGGGGCGGAGCGTCCGCGAACGGCCGGGCTCACGCCGGCCGCGCCGCGCGCTCCTTCGCGATCATCGCCGCGCCCACCACCCCCGCGTTGTCCTCCAGCCGGCTCGCCACGACCTCCACCGCCCGGCACGCGTCGGGGAAGACGTTCCGCCGCGCCGCCGCGGCCACCTTCTCCACGAACGGCTGCCCGATCGCCTCCGTCAGCCCGCCCCCGAGCACGATCCGCTGCAGGCTCAGCATCGTCGTGAAGCTCCCCAGCGCCGTGCCCAGCCGCACCGCCATGTCGTCCACCACCTCCACCACCAGCTCGTCCCCCGCCGCGTAGGCCTGCGCCACGCTCTTGCTCTTGATCTTCTCCGGGTCGTTCCCCTTGGCGTACTGGAGGATCGTGCTCTTGTGGTTCGCGCGGATCAGGCGCTGGATCCGGTCGACCACGGCCGTGCGCGAGCAGTTCTGCTCCAGCGTGCGCGAGCCCGGCGCGTTCCCCGGCTCGGTGATCATGTGCCCGATCTCCCCGGCCGTGAAGAAGTGCCCGTAGTGCAGCCGCCCGCCGAGGATGATCCCCCCGCCGACGCCCGTGCCGATCCACGCGCCGAGCAGATCCCGCGCGCCCCGCCCCGCCCCGTGCGTGTACTCCCCCCACACCGCCACGTTCACGTCGTTGTCCAGGTACACCGGCCGCCCGAGCCGGGCGCGCAGGATGTCCGCGAGCGGCACGTTGTCCCACCGCAGGTTCACGGCCTCGAGCACCGTCCCCGTCGCCGGGTCGATCGGCCCGGGCGCCCCGACCCCTACGCACTCGATGTCGGAGAACGCCACGCTGCTGTCGTCGCACGCCTCGTAGATCCCGTCGACGATCCGCCCCACGATCGCGTCGAGCCCCTCCTCCGCGTTCGTCTTGCGCTTGGCGCGGCTCAGCACCTCCCCGTTCGCCGCGACGATCCCGATCTGGATGTTCGTCCCGCCCAGGTCCACGCCCACGGCCGGGGCGTCGGTGATGCCCCGCAACGCCTCGGCGACGGACTCCCGCCCGGCGGTGGAGCCCGGCACGCGGGCCTCGTCCTGCGTCGTCGTCTGCACGGTCGTCGGCACGTCGTCGGATGAGGTCGGCATGGGAGCGGGAGTCTAGAGGACCCGCCGGAACACGGCCCCCGCACCCCGCTTTCCGCCCGCCGCCGCGCGCCGCGGTGCGCCCGGACCGCCCCCGCACGCAATCCGGCCGCCCCCGTTCCGTACCATCGGCGATGCCCCGCCGGTGCGCCCGAGCCGTTCCCGCCGTCCTCCTCCTCCTCGGGCCGGCGATCGCGTCGCTCGCGCCCGCGGCGAGCGCCGCGCCTCCCCACGCGCCCGCGGGGCAGGCCCCGCCCGTCGTTCCGGAGCCGCACTACGGGCTCCTCGCCACGCACACCCGCGCGCCCTGGAGCGCCGACCGCCCCCCGCTCGACGGCGACGACGACCACCTCGTCGTCCTCGTCCACGGGCTCGACGAGGTCGGCGCGATCTTCTCCGAACTCGCCACCGAACTCCTCATCGCCGGGTTCGACGCCGCCCTGTTCGTCTACCCCAACGACGCCGCGAACGCCGACAACGCCCAGCGCCTCCGGGCCGCCCTCGCCGAGGCCGCTGCCGCCGGCGTCGAGCACGTCACCATCGTCGGGCACTCCATGGGCGGGCTCATCGCCTACGACGCGGTGACCCACCCCACCCCCACCCCCACCCTCGCCCCATCGGGCGCCGAGCGTCCGGCCGTCCGGCGGGTCGTCGCCCTCGGCACGCCCTGGCAGGGCGCGATCCTCGCCCACCTGCAGCCGATCAGCGACGCCCGCGAACACGCCCTCCGCTGGTGGGAGTCGGAGGACATGGACCCCGCCCGTCTCCTCGGCTTCCTCGAAGACGGGCGCGGCGAGGCCGGGCGCGACCTCCTCCCCGGATCGGAGTGCCTCCGCCGCCTCGAGGGGCGCGCATGGCCGGGCGACGTCGCCCTCACCGTCGTGTACGGGCAGCTCGTCGAGCCGGGGGAGCGGCCCGAGCGCCCGCCCGCGCCCGCCGTCCGCCCGGTCCCCGGCTGGGTGCCCGGGTGGCTCCGCCCCGCGTACCGGTGGGCGGCCGAGTCCGTCGGCGACGCGTGGGACGACCTGAGCCTCTGGTCCGCCCGCGTCCTCTGGCGGGCGACGCGGACCCTCGCGGAGCACGTCGGCGACGGCGTCGTCTCCGCGGCCTCCGCTCGGGCCGCCTGGCCGGCCGAACGCGCCAGCGGCGC
>CAYMFP010000433.1:0-2437 GCA_964389385.1 uncultured Phycisphaeraceae bacterium
CCGCGAGCTGGCGCGAGAAGTTCAGCGCCGTCCGCGACATGAAGCTGATGTGACCCTCCGCCGGTTCCGGCCCGCTCCGGAGCCGGGCGCGATGGGATGACCGCAGACGGCTCGCCCGTCTCCCGGCGCGGGGCGGCGATCACGGGCGCTGCCCGCGGCCGGATCGCTCGTGCGGGGCCCCTACGGCGAGGCCACGGCCTCGCCCGCGCGGCGGGGCGCCGGGCCGCCCGGGGCCTCCGGCGGGCCGAGGCGCTTGGCCAGGATCCGCATCAGGCTCTCGGGCTCGAGGAAGTTCTTGGGCGGGCGCCAGTACACCTCGCTCAGCGGCGCGCCGGTCGCCGAGCGGGCGTTCGTCGCCGCGAGATCGGCCCCCACCGCGCGCACCGTCCCGTGGACGCCGGCGAGGCGGTCCGTCACCCGCCGCGGCTCGGGCGTGAGGAAGACGACGTCCTCCCCGCGGATCGTGAGCGTGTGCACGCCGAGGGCGGCCGCGTGGATCCGCACGCGGCTCAGGCCCAGCAGGCGCTTCACGGGCTTCGGCGGCTCGCCGTACGCGGCGATCAGGTCTTCCTCGACCTTGTCGAGCTGCTCGGGGGTCTGGGCCGTGGCGATGCGGCGGTAGGCCTCGAGGCGGCGCTGGTCGCTCGGGATGTAGGGTCGCGGGATGATGCCCTTGAGCCCGAGGTCGACCTTCGTCTGGCTCGCGTACGTCAGCTCCCGCCCCTCGGTGAGCTGATGCACGGCGTTCTCGAGCAGGCGGCAGAACATCTCGTAGCCGACCGCGGCGATGTGCCCCGACTGCTCGGCGCCGAGGATGTTCCCCGCGCCCCGGATCTCCAGGTCGCGCATCGCGATCTTGAAGCCGGCCCCGAGCATCGAGTACTGCTCGATCGCCTTGAGCCGCTTCTGCGCGACCTCGCGCACCGGGCGGTCCGGCGGGAGGAGCAGGTAGCAGTACGCCCGGTTCTTGTGCCGCCCGACGCGCCCGCGGAGCTGGTGCAGCTCGGCGAGGCCGAACTTGTCCGCCTCGTTGATGAACATCGTGTTCGCGGTCGGGATGTCGATGCCGCTCTCGATGATCGTGGTGCTCACGAGGATGTCCGCCTCGCGGCGCATGAACTTGAGCATCACCTGCTCGAGCTCGCGTCCCTCCATCTGCCCGTGCCCGACCACGATCCGGGCGTCCGGCGCGAGGGCCTGGATCGAGTCCGCGATCTCGCGGATGTTGTGCACGCGGTTGTGCACGAAGAAGCACTGCCCGCCGCGGGCCAGCTCCCTCGCGATCGCCTGCTGGATCCGCCGCGCGTTGTACGGGATGACCTCCGTCACGACGGCGCGCCGGTCCAGCGGCGGCGTGGTCAGGCTGGAGATGTCGCGGAGCCCCAGCATCGCCATGTGCAGCGTCCGCGGGATCGGCGTGGCGGTCAGCGTCAGCACGTCCACCGTCAGGCGGAGCCGCAGCAGCTGCTCCTTGTGCTCCACGCCGAACCTCTGCTCCTCGTCGATGATCACCAGCCCGAGGTCGGCGAACTTCACGTCCTTGCTCAGCAGCCGGTGCGTCCCGATGATCACGTCCACCGCGCCCTCGCGCAGCCGCCTGAGCGTCTGGCCGAGCTCCTTGGCGGTCTTGAACCGCGACAGGCTCTCGACCCGGAACGGGTAGTCCGCGAACCGGCTCCGGAACGTCCGCTCGTGCTGCTCGGCGAGCACCGTCGTCGGCACGAGCACCGCCACCTGCTTGCCGAACTCGCACGCCTTGAACGCGGCGCGGATCGCCACCTCCGTCTTGCCGAACCCGACGTCGCCGCAGACCAGCCGGTCCATCGGGCGCGGGCTCTGCATGTCCCGCTTGATCTCCAGCAGCGCCGCGAGCTGGTCCTCCGTCTCCTCGTACGGGAACTCCTCCTCGAACTCCTTCATCCACGGCGTGTCGCCGGGGTAGGCGATCCCCGGCATGTGCTCCCGCGCCGCGCGCACGCGGAGCATCTCCCCCGCGAGGTCCCGCACGGACTCGCTCACCCGCTCCTTCTGGCTCTTCCACTTCTGCCCGCCGATCGTGCTCAGCGGAGGCTTGCCGTGGAACCCGCCCACGTACTTCTGCACGAGGTCGATCTGCGTGCACGGGACGTGCAGCTTGCTCCTGCCGGCGAACTCGAGCGTGAGGTACTCCTCCGCGTCCGCCTCCTCCTTCTTCTTGCGGGCGTCCGTCGGCGCGCCCGCCCCGGTCGCGCTCTTCAGCCGCTTCGGACGCATCACCTCCAGCCCGCGGAAGATCGCGATCCCGTGGTCCTGGTGCACCACGTAGTCCCCGGGCTGGATGTCCAGGAACGTGTCCATCGCCCGCCCGGCGCGCAGCCGGGTCGCGCGGCGCCGGACCTCGTACCGGTGCACCAGCTCGTGGTACGGGATCAGCGCGAACCGCCCCCCACCCCCACCC
>CAYMFP010000434.1:0-2435 GCA_964389385.1 uncultured Phycisphaeraceae bacterium
CATGCCGTCGAAGAGCCGCCGGTAGCGGTCCTCGCTGGCGGCGAGGTCGGCCGCGGCCCGCCGGGCGCTGGCCTCCTGCTGCCGCCGACGCTCCACCAGGTAGACCGTCAGCGGCGCCACCACGGCGAAGAACAGCAGGCGGACGGTCCGGTCCGCCTCGTGCAGCCTCCACGCCGGGCCGTCCTCCGAGAACCCGAACGCCCCGACGCCCAGCGCGAGCACCGTCGCGAGCAGCCCGGGCCCCGGCCCGCCCAGCAGCGCCGAGACGAGCACGGCCAGCAGGAACAGGAGCATCGGCTCGTCGTCGTGGACCAGCGAGCGGAGGGCCCACCGCATGCCCACGGCCGCCGCCACGGCCGCGAGGGCGACGGTGTACCGCTGCCACGCCGGGCGCGACGGCCGCCCTGCCCGGGACAGGCGGGCGGGCCCGGACGCCGGCACTCCGTCGCCTCTGCGCATGCGGTTCTTTGCTTTCCGGGCCCTCAGACCCCGGCCGCTTCCTCGGTCGCCCGGCGGGCCGCCCGCTCCTGCTTCTTCTGCTGGTTCTGCAGCAGCTTCTTCGCGTCGCCGGCGAGGTAGAACGAGCCGGTGATGAGGATGATGTCGTCGCGTCCCACGGCCCGGGCGGCGGTGTTGATCGCGTCCTTCAGGTCCGGCACGACCTGGGCCATCTTGCCCCGCTCGTCCCCGAACCGGCGCTCCAGCTCGTGCGGGTCGCACGCGCGCGGGTTGCTCAGGCTCTTCGTGAAGATGATCTTGTCGGCGCCGCGCCCGACCTCGTCGAGCATGCCGTCGATGTTCTTGTCGGCCGCGCACCCGAAGACGCAGACCATCGAGTCGTACCGCAGGTGGGCCCCGGCGGCGCGCACCAGGGCGGCGATCGACTCGGCCGTGTGCGCGCCGTCCACGAAGATCCGCGGGCGGTCCCACACCTGCTCGAGCCGCCCCGTGGTCGGCGCCGCCGCCAGCCCGCGGGCGACGTCCCGCTCGGGCAGCGCGAAGCCCCGCGCCCGCAGCCGGTCGAGCAGCGCCAGCGCCAGCCCGCAGTTGTGGGCCTGGTGCTCGCCCTTCAGCGGCACCGGCAGGTGCTCGTAGGCGCTGCGCTCGCTCGTCACGCTCACCCGGGCGTGCGGGCCCAGGTCCGGCGAGGCCTCGAAGCGCTGGGTGAAGTCGATGTCGCGCCCGAGCACGCTGAGCGTCGCCCCCGCCTCCGCCGCCCGGCGCCGGAAGACCTCCAGCACCTCCTCGCGCTGCGGGACGCTGATCGCCTCGATCCCGGGCTTCATGATCCCGGCCTTCTCCGCGGCGATCGCCTCGACCGTGTCGCCCAGGATCTGGGTGTGCTCGAGCTGGATCTCCGTCAGCCCGCAGACCTCCGGCGTGAGCACGTTCGTGCAGTCCAGCCGCCCACCGAGCCCGACCTCCACCACCGCGATGTCCACCGCCTGCTCGGCGAACCAGCAGAACGCCGCGCAGGTCATCAGCTCGAAGAACGTCGCCTCTCCGCCCTCCTCCACCATCTCCCGCGGCATCGCGTCGGCCGCCCGCTTGCACCGCCCCATGATCTCCGCGAACGCCGCGTACGGGATCATGTCCCGCCCGATGCGGATCCGCTCGCGCAGGTCGACCAGGTGCGGGCTCGTGTACACGCCGGTGGTGTACCCGCAGGCGCCGAGCATGCTCGCCGCCATCTCGACCACGCTCCCCTTGCCCTTGCTCCCCGCGACGTGCACCGACCGGAACGCCCGGTGCGGGTCGCCGAGCTCGGCCAGCAGCACCCGCATGCGGTCGAGCTTGAACACCTTGGGGTCCACCCGGTTCGGGCGGATCCGCTCGTAGTTCACCCGGTCCGTGAGCCACTGCACGGCCGGCTGGTAGCTGGCGAAGACGGGCTCGCCCCGCCCCGAGCCGCCGCGGAGGCTCGGCGTGGCGGGATCGCCGGATCCGCCGGGCGCGGCGGCGTCGTCCATGTCGTCCGTGGCTCTCGACATCGACGGAGATGGTAGGGACCCGCGGCGATCTCCCCAAGCCGATTCATCGCTCCGCCCGGAAGAACCCGCCGTGGCGCGATCCTGCTGCGCCGCGTCCGCGGATTGTTCCGGAGCGGCAACCCGGAGCGGAAGTCCCGGTACGACCGAGCGTTCCGAGAGCCGGACACGCACACGAGGGAGAACCGATGGACGCGACGCTGAGAATCCTCGCCCTCCTCGCGGCCGCGGCGGCCCCCGCCGCCGCCCAGACGCTCGAAGAGGTCCGCTGGTCCCGCGGGGAGGGGCTCTGGACGGACGCCGGCGGCTGGTCACCCGAAGTGGTGCCGAACAACACGCCGGAAGCGCACTACCACGCGATCGTGCCGACCGGCAGGACCGTCGAGATCCCGCCGTCCGAACGGATCGAAATCACCCGGCTCAGCGGCGGCGGCACCGTCGTCGCCG
>CAYMFP010000435.1:0-2435 GCA_964389385.1 uncultured Phycisphaeraceae bacterium
CCGCTCCACTCCTCACGTCCCATCCCCATCCTCATCCACCCACCCCGCTTCCTCACGCCAACCCGATCCGGCCCACCCCGGCCCTCCCCGTCCGCGCCACCCCTCCGGAACGCCCCGCCATGCGGCTCTTCATCCTCTCCCGCTCTCCCGAGAGCTACAGCACGCGGCGTCTGCGCGAGGCGGCCGAAGAACGCGGGCACCGCGCGCGCGTGCTCGACACCGCGCGGCTCGCGATCAGCCTCGAACACGGCAGCCCGGACCTGTACTACCTGAACAAGCGTCTCTCCGCCTGCGACGCCGTCCTCCCGCGGATCGGCGCCTCGATCACGTTCTACGGCACGGCCGTCGTCCGCCAGTTCGGGCAGATGGGCGTCTTCTGCGCCAACTCGGCCGTGGGCATCAGCCAGAGCCGCGACAAGCTCCGGTGCCTGCAGATCCTGAGCCGCCACGACATCGGGATCCCGCCGACGGAGTACGTGCGCGACCGGGCGGACGTGCTGCCCGCGATCGAGCGGGTCGGCGGCGCCCCGGTCGTCATCAAGCTGCTCGAGGGGACGCAGGGCGTCGGCGTCATCCTCGCCGAGACGGCCAAGAGCGCCGAGGCGATCGTCGAGACGCTCCAGAGCGCGAACAAGAACGTGCTCATCCAGAAGTTCGTCTCCGAGAGCCGCGGGCGCGACGTCCGCGCGTTCGTCGTCGGCGACCGCGTCGTCGCCGCCATGCGCCGCACGGCCCAGGGGGCCGAGTTCCGCAGCAACGTGCACCGCGGCGGCCGGACGCAGGCGGTGGAGCTGGACGAGGCGTACGAGCGGACGGCCGTGCGGGCCGCGCAGGCCGTCGGGCTCCGCATCGCGGGCGTCGACATGCTCGAGGGGGCGGACGGCCCGCAGGTGATGGAGGTGAACTCCTCGCCGGGGCTGGAGGGGATCGAGAAGGCGACGCGCCGCGACGTCGCCGGCGAGGTGATCGACTGGATCGCCGAGCACGTCAGCTTCCCGGACCTGGACGTCCGCCAGCGCCTCAGCGTGAGCAAGGGGTACGGCGTGGGCGAGGTCGTCATCCCCAAGGGCAGCGACCTCGCCGGGAAGACCCTCGCCGAAACCCGCCTGCGCGAGGACCGCGACCTCGTCGTCCTGACGCTCGAACGCACGAGCAGGGGCGAGGCGACGAGCGTGGCGAACCCCAAGGGCGACCAGGTGCTCAAGGCCGGGGACAAGCTGCTCTGCTTCGGCAAGCTCGACGCGATGCGCGACCTGGTCCCCGCGCCCAGGCGCCGCCGCGTCCGCAAGCTGCCGGAGCCGCGCCCCGTCGGGCCGGGGGCCGACGAGGACTGAGCCGAGGGCTGCCGCCGGCGTTTTTCGATCCGCCGGTCCGCCGTTGCGAGCGCCGCGGCCCCGCCGCTACGCCCCCGCCCGCCCCAGGTGCTCGTCCGCGAACGCGCCGGGCGTGCGGACCGGGCAGTCCAGCCGCTCCGCGACCGAGAGCAGGTGGTCGTCGTTCGTCACCAGCACCGCCCCGCCCGCCGCGGCCAGGGCCGCGAACGGGCGGTCGGCCGGGTCCTCGATGAACCCGTACGCCCCCGGGTCGGTCGGCCCGCGGTGCTCGCCCTCCGGGCGGTAGAGGTCGCTCAGGTCCAGCCCGCGCAGGGGCGGGATCTTCCCGACGATGTGCTCGGTCTCGCTCCGCGTGCGCCGGTCCCAGACGAGCGTCAGGCGCTCGTCCCGCACGGCCTCGACGATCCGGGCCGAGGCGCTCGACCCCTTGAACCCGGCCGCGACGAGGATGTTCGTGTCCAGGACGACCCGCACGCGGGCACGATAGACCGTGCCGGGCGGGGGCCGGGTCTGGAACCCGGAACAGCAAAAGCGCGAAGCAGCCGATCGGAGGCGCCGCGGCCGCCGCCCGGAAGCCGTCCGCCCGGCCCGCAGGTCTGCTGCTCCGAGTTCTGCCGCTCCGGACGCGTGCGCCCGGTTCCGTCCGTCCCCCCTCTCCAGCCCTCCCATCCCGCCCCTCCCTCCCCCGCTTCGTGGGCCGCCCTGTACGCGGCGGGTGGAGGGGCGGTATGCTCATCGCCCCATGCCGCAGGAGTGGTCCGAGGACATCGTGGTCAGCCGCCTTTCGGACGAGCCCGCGCTCTCCGACGAGTTGTCGGCCGCGCTCTCGCAGGTCGAAGGCGGCCGGCGCCCGCCGCACATGGTGCTGGACTTCTCCGGCGTGAGCTACCTGAACTCGTCGAACCTGGCGCAGCTGCTGAGCCTGCGCAAGAAGCTCGGCGAGCACGGGCGGCAGCTCAAGCTCGCGGGGCTGCAGGACGAGGTCTGGTCCATCATGCTCGTCACCGGGCTGGACAAGATCTTCCGCTTCGCGCCGGACACGATGACGGCCCTCGCCGGGCTCCAGATCGAGGCCGGGGCCGACGCGGGCGCCGAGGGCGA
>CAYMFP010000436.1:0-2434 GCA_964389385.1 uncultured Phycisphaeraceae bacterium
CCTGTACCCGCGCACGCCCTTCCTCGGGCCCTCGGCCGCCGCCTTCATCGCCGCGTTGATCTCCTCCAGGCTCGGTGCCCGACCCGGGCGGAAGGTCGGGTCGACGCACGAGACGTCGGCCGTCGGCACGCGGAAGGCCATGCCGGTGAGCTTGCCCTTGAGCTCCGGGATGCAGAGCGTGACGGCCTTCGCTGCTCCGGTCGCGGCCGGGATGATGTTCATGTACGCGTTGCGCCCGCCGCGGTAGTCCTTCTTGGACGGCCCGTCCTGCGTCGGCTGCGTGGCCGTCGCCGCGTGCACCGTCGTCATCAGGCCCTCCTCGAGCCCGAAGTTGTCGTGGATCACCTTGGCGATCGGGGCGAGGCAGTTGGTCGTGCAGGAGGCGTTGGAGATGATCTGGTCGGACGACGGGTCGTAGTTCTCGTGGTTGACCTTGTAGGCCAGCGTCTTGACCTTGTCGGTCGACTTGGTCGGAGCGGAGATCAGCACGCGCCTGGCGCCCGCCGCGAGGTGCTTGGCGGCCCCCTCCTGGTCCGTGAAGAGCCCGGTCGACTCGAGCACGTAGTCGACGCCGAGGTCCTTCCACGGGAGGTTCGCGGGGTCGCGCTCGGCGGTGGTCCGCGTCTTCTTCCCGTTCACGACGAAGCCGTCCGCCTCGACCCGGACGTCGGCGGGCTGCCCGTTGATGCGGAAGCGCCCGTGCATCGTGTCGTACTTGAGCAGGTAGGCGAGATTGTCGGAATCGACGAGATCGTTGATGCCCACGATCTCGACGTCCGGGCTCTGCGACGCGATGCGGTAGACGAGGCGTCCGATGCGCCCGAAGCCGTTGATGCCGATGCGGATAGGCATGTCCTGGAACCTTTCTCTACTCGGTCCGTTGCCCGACGGAGGAGGGGGGCCCGCTCGCCCCGCTTCGTGCGGGACCCGGATCATAGAGAGCCACACCGAGCGCGGCCGGTCCTGCGGAGAAGGCTCCATGCCCGGCCCGCCGGCGCCGCCGAAGGACTGTTCAGGCCCCGGCCGGGCTCCGGGCGTGCCGGACGACGCCCGCCGCGATCGTCGCGGCGATCCGCCCCCGCACCCGCCTCCCGAGGAACGGGCTGTTCCGGCTCCGCCCCGCGAGGTCCCCGGGCGTGATGGTCCACGCCTCGTCCGGGTCGATCACCGCGACGTCCGCCGGCCCGCCCTCCTCCAGCCGCCCGATCCCGAGCCGGTCGAGGTTGCACAGGCGGGCGGGCTCCACGGTGAGCAGGGCGATCAGGCGTTCCCACCCGATCGCGCCGGAGTGGACCAGGGCTTCGGCATAAAGCGGCAAAGCCGTTTCCAGCCCGACGATGCCGAAGGGCGCCTGCTCGAACGGCAGCCCCTTCTCCTCCGGGGCGTGTGGGGCGTGGTCGGTGGCGAGCACCGTGACGACCCCCTCCGCGACGCCCCGCCGCAGCGCCTCGACGTCGGCCGCCTCGCGGAGCGGGGGGTTCATCTTCGCGTGCGTGTCATACCCGGCGCACGCCTCGTGCGTGAGCAGGAGGTGGTGCGGCGACGCCTCCCCGGTCACCGGCAGCCCCTCCGCCCGGGCCCGACGGATGAGTTCCACCGTGCCGCCCGAGGAGATGTGCTGCACGTGGTAGCGGCACCCGGAGGCCCGCACGAGGGCGACGTCGCGCTCGACGATCGTCTCCTCCGCCTCCCGCGGCCAGCCCCGCAGCCCGAGCCGCGCCGAGATCCGCCCCGCGTGCATCGGCGCATTGCCGGTCATCGCGTGGTCCTGGCAGTGCTGCATGAAGGCGAGCCCGGTCGGGCGGACGGCCTCGAGCACCCGGGCCATGACGTCCCGGTCGGCGATCGCGTCGCCGTCGTCGCTGAAGCCGACCGCGCCCGCCTGCACCAAGGCCGCCACGTCCACGACCTCCCGCCCCTTCCGCCCGACGGTCCCCGCCGCGACCGGGAAGACCCGGCAGGAGCCCGTCTCCGCGGCGCGATCGGTCACGAAGCGGAGCGTCTCCGGCGCGTCGAGCGCCGGAGACGTATTCGGCATGCAGCAGACGGTGGTGAACCCGCCCGCGACGGCCGCGCGCGTGCCGGTCGCGATCGTCTCCTTGTGCTCGCCGCCCGGCTCGCGGAGGTGCACGTGCGGGTCGACGAGCCCGGGCGTCACGAGGCAGCCGCCGGCGTCGATCACCTCGGCCTCGCCGGGCGCGTCGAGGCGGCGGCCGATCCGGGCGATGCGACCCCCGTGGATCAGGACGTCGGCCTGCTCGTCGCGCCCGGAAGCGGGGTCCAGCACGCGGCCGTTGCGGATCAGGATCGTGGGCATGGGCGTGAGGGTAGTCCCCGGGCCGGCCCGAGCCCGCCCGGCCGCTACTCGCGCTGGTACCCGAGCCGTTCGACCAGCGGCGCAAGGATCGGCAGGGCTTCGGCCATGAGGTCGGGG
>CAYMFP010000437.1:0-2433 GCA_964389385.1 uncultured Phycisphaeraceae bacterium
GTGGGGTGGGGGGGGCTGGGGGGGGGGGGGGGGGGGGGGCAGGAGGACACGCCTGCGCTGCGCCGGTCTCATCGCGTTCCTGGGGCGTGCTGTGGCGGGGGGGATGGCCGGGTGCCGCAGTGGGCCGCTGGACACGGACGGGGCGGAGACGCGTTCGAGGGAGGAGCCGATCCTGCGGCCGCCGCCGCTCAGCCCGGGCGATCCGGGGGACCCGACCGCCGACCGGATCGACCCGGCGGGGCCGGCGGAGGGGCAGCCCGGGGAGGCGCGGGAGGGGCCGACCGCCCCGGGCGGACGGGGCCGGTAGAGTGGGGGCGGCGGGCCGGACGCCCGCGGTCGGGGAAGGCCCCGAGGGAGACGCAGCGCATGGCGAGGGTGAAGAGCAAGCAGGTGGAGTCCGCGGCCGCGGCTCTGGCGGACCTGAAGGACCGGGGGATCCTGTACGACGGGGCGACGGTGATGGTGGGGGGGTTCGGGCTGTGCGGGATCCCGGAGCACCTGATCGTGGCGCTGCGCGAGACGGGGGTGCGCGAGCTGACGTGCGTCTCGAACAACGCGGGGGTGGACGACTGGGGGCTCGGGCTGCTGCTGCAGACGAAGCAGATCAAGAAGATGGTGTCGAGCTACGTGGGGGAGAACTCGATCTTCGAGAGCCAGTTCATCAACGGCGAGCTGGAGGTGGAGTTCAACCCGCAGGGGACGCTGGCCGAGCGGATCCGGGCGGGCGGGGCGGGGATCCCGGCGTTCTTCACGGCGACGGGGGCGGGGACGATGATCGCGGAGGGGAAGCAGACGCAGCGGATGGTGCACCCGGCCGTGCAGGCGCGGGTGAACCGGGGCCTGTTCGCCGAGCGGGACTTCGTGATGGAGACGGGGCTGTACGCGGACCTGGCGCTGGTGAAGGCGGCGGTGGCGGACCCGTTCGGGAACCTGCGGTACCGGAAGACGGCGCGGAACTTCAACCCGATGATGGCGACGGCCGCGGCGTTCGTGGTGGCGGAGGTGGACGCGATCGTGGAACTCGGCGGCCTCGATCCGGACGACGTCCACACGCCGGGGAGCTTCGTGGACCGCGTGGTGGTGACGGCGAGCGAGAAGCGGATCGAGCAGAGGACGGTGAGGAAGGGGTAGCGGCAAGGCGCGCCCGCGGGGTTCCGCCCGGACGGGCATACAGTCCGGCATGGCCAGCAACCCCGCCTCCGACGCCGTGTTCGAGCTGATCCAGTCCTCCGACCCGGAGGCGGCCGCGATCCTGCGCCGCGAGCAGGAACGCCAGGAGACGACGATCGAGCTGATCGCGTCGGAGAACCACGCGAGCCCGGCCGTGATGCACATGGCCGGCACGTGCTTCACGAACAAGTACGCCGAGGGGTACCCGGGGCGCCGCTACTACGGCGGGTGCGCCCACATGGACGAGATCGAGACGCTCGCCCAGGAGCGGGCGAAGAAGATGTTCGGGTGCCGGTACGCGAACGTGCAGCCGCACTCGGGCGCGCAGGCCAACACGGCCGTGTTCATGGCCCTGCTCGAGGCGGGGGACACCTTCGCCAGCCTCACGCTCAGCGAGGGCGGGCACCTCTCGCACGGGATGCACCTGAACTTCAGCGGGCGGTTCTACCGCCCCGTGCACTACCCGCTGGTGCACGACGAGAGCCGCCCGGACTTCGAGCACCTGGACTACGACGCGATCCGCGCCACGTGCCTCGAGCACCGCCCGAAGATGCTGCTCACCGGGTACTCGGCCTACTCGCGCCGGATCGACTTCGCGAGGTTCCGGGAGATCGCCGACGAGTGCGGCGCGATCCTGATGGCCGACGTCGCGCACATCTCCGGGCTGATCGTCGGCGGGCAGCACCCGAGCCCGTTCCCGCACTGCCACGTCGTGACGACGACGACGCACAAGAGCCTGCGCGGCCCGCGCGGCGGGCTGATCCTGACGGACGACGAGGAGATCTACAAGAAGATCAACACGAACGTCTTCCCGGGCGTGCAGGGGGGGCCCTTGATGCACATCATCGCGGCCAAGGCCGTCGCCTTCGGCGAGGCCCTCCGCCCCGAGTACCGCGACTACGTCGCCCGCGTCGTCGAGAACGCGAAGGCCCTCGCGGCCGCGATGCAGGAGCAGGGCTTCCGCATCGTCTCGGGCGGGACGGAGAACCACGTCATGCTCGTCGACCTGCGCCCCTTCGACGCGGAGCTGACCGGCAAGGACGCGGAGAAGTTCCTCGAGAACGCCGGGCTGATCTGCAACAAGAACGGCATCCCGGGCGACCCGCGGAAGCCGTTCGTGACGAGCGGCCTGCGCCTCGGCACGCCCGCCACGACCACCCGCGGCTTCGGCCCGGACGAGATGCGGAAGATCGCCGGGTGGATCGGCCAGGTCCTCAAGGCCAAGGGCGACGCGGGCGTGACCGAGCGCGTCCGCGACGAGGT
>CAYMFP010000438.1:0-2426 GCA_964389385.1 uncultured Phycisphaeraceae bacterium
AGCGGCGTGGGAGGGTGAGGGGGGAGTGGTGGGCGGCAGGCGGTGGTTCGTGGGCGTGGACAGTGGGCAGTGGGCAATGGGAGGAGGGCAATGGGCAATGGGCAATGGGAGAAGAGGCTCCTCCGATTGCCGGTCCCCGACTGCCGATTCCCCTCCGCCCCATTGCCCATTGCCTGCGCCGGCGGATCAGCCGAAGCGGCGTTGGGCGCCGGTGGTGTGGAAGCTGAAGGCGGGCTGCAGGGCGTAGAGGACGAAGCTGAGGGGGAGGGCGACGCCGGCGGTGTAGGCGGCGGCGCCGAGGCGGCGGATGAGTTCCGCGGCCGGGCGCCAGGCGGTGACGTCGCCGAGCCAGGGCAGGGGGATGGCGCGGAGCGTGACGAGGGCGACGACGACGATCTGCAGGACGATGCCGGCGAAGAGCGTGACGACGACGAGGGTGAGCGGGTTCTTCGAGATGACGACGCCGCGGAGGGTGAGGACGAGCTGGGCGGCGAGGAGCATGCCGAGGGCGTAGGGGCCGGCGAGGACGACCGGCGGGGCGTCGCGGACGGGGATGGCCCAGGTGAGGTCGAGGAGCAGGCCCATGAGCAGGGCGGCCCAGCGGGCGTGCTTGGCGGAGGCGTGGAGGGCGACGAAGACGACGAGGGGGAGGACGAAGCTGGGGGCGACGGGGGTGTCGCCGATGGCCATGGCGGGGCGGAGCCCGAGTTCGAGGCCGAGGGCGACCCAGGCGACGAGGCCGAAGACGAGCCAGTTCACGGCGCACCTCCGGCGTCGGGCGTCCGGGGCTGGTCCTGGCGCGGGGTCCAGAGGATGACCTCGCTGACGTCGCGGAGGCTGACGGGGCGGTTGAGGTCCTCGCCGGGGCGGACGACGATGCGGCGGCGCAGGGCCGAGTCGGGGGCGGTGGTGACCTCGGTGACGACGCCGATGCGGAGCATCCAGAGGCCGCGGGGCCAGTTCTCGTCGCGGAGGCGGACGATCATGCCGGGGCGGACCTCGATCTCGCCCTGGTTGGGGTCGCCGCCGTGGGCGACCTCGCCGACGAGGGCGCCGTTCTCGGTCGGGGTGAGGAGGGTGTCGAGGGTGCGGGAGCCGTCGGGGGTGGCCATGACGACGCCGCCGATCTTGCCGGCGGCGCGGTCGGTGATGGGGCGGACGCGGCTGACGGTGGCGGCGGCTTCCTCGACGCGTCCGAGGAGCTGGAGGACGCCGTGGGTGGCGACGGCGCCCTGGTGGACGCCCTGGTTGCGTCCGGCGCGGACCTGGAGGACGCGGAGGTCGCTGGAGACGCCGACGACGGGGGCGCGGTAGGGGTCGTAGCGGCTGGCGAGGGGGAGGGAGCGTCCGCCCTGGAGTTCGGCGATGATCGCCTGGAGGCGGTCGATCTCGGCGTCCTTGCGGAGCAGCTCGGTGTTCAGGCGTTCGACCTCGAGCTGGTACTCGCGGAGGTCGGCGTCGCCGGGGGCGGGCCCGCCGGCGGGGAGGATGTAGCCGGAGAGGGCGCGGAGCGGCCCGGAGACGGGGAAGACGACGACGCGGACGGGGCGCTGGAGCCACCCGACGAAGCGGACGGAGCGGGTGGGGAGGAGGGTGAGGAGCAGAAGGATGACGACCGCGATGGGGAGCGCGTATCGGACGAGCAGGGGCTGGTGTCCGGCGGATCTCCGCATGGGGTGAGGCACTAGGGATTAGGCATCAGGGACCAGGCATGGGGCATTCGGAACTGGCATCGGGCGCAGGCGATCGGCGGGGCGGGGGCGGTCGCGAGGGCCGGCGCACGCGGGCGTGCCGGGTGACCGCGTCGTCCTCCTGATGCCTGGTGCCTGATCCCTGATGCCTTCTCCCTCAGAAATCCATGTCGCCCTCGAGGGTCTGCTTCCACTCCTCGATGTTCTCGAGGTAGATGCAGGTGCCGCGGGCGACGCAGGTGAGCGGGTCGTCGGCGATGGTGACTTCGAGGCCGGTGGCCTTCTGGAGGACGACGGGGAGTCCGCGGAGGAGGGCGCCGCCGCCGGCGAGGGTGAGGCCGTTCTCGACGAGGTCGGCGGCGAGTTCGGGCTCGGCGCGTTCGAGGGTCTGGGTGACGGCCTCGGCGATGGCGGTGACGGGCTCGAGGAGGGCCTCGCGGATCTCCTCGCTGGTGACGACGGTCTTGCGGGGCAGGCCGGAGACCATGTCGCGCCCGCGGACCTCGAGGGTGGTCTCCTCGCCGACGGGGGCGGCGGAGCCGATCTCGATCTTGATGCGCTCGGCGGTCTGCTCGCCGATCATGAGGTTGTACGTCCGCTTCATGTGGTTGATGATGGCCTCGTCGAGGTCATCCCCGGCGACGCGGACGGACTGGCAGGTGGCGATGTCGGCCAGGGACATGATGGCGACCTCGGTGGTGCCGCCGCCGATGTCGACGATCATGCTGGCGGTCG
>CAYMFP010000439.1:0-2404 GCA_964389385.1 uncultured Phycisphaeraceae bacterium
TGATCCGCGAGGGCGGCGGGGCGGGGGGTGGGGCGGGCGGCATCGTCGCCGGCGTCGAGGCCGAGGACGCCGAGACGGGGCGGCGGCACAGCGTCCGGGCGAAGGTCGTCGTCAACGCGACCGGTCCGTTCACGGACGCGGTGCGGCGGATGGACGACCCGGGCGTCCGCCCGATGATCCGCCCGTCGCAGGGGGTGCACGTGGTGCTGCCGGGCGACTTCCTGCCGGCGGACCACGCGATCATGGTCCCGCGGACGAGCGACGGGCGCGTGCTCTTCGCGATCCCGTGGCACAACCGGGTCGTGGTGGGGACGACGGACACGCCCATCGAGGAGACGCCCCTCGAGCCCCGGGCCTTCGACCACGAGATCGACTTCATCCTGTCGACCGCCCGCGCCTACCTGGAGCGCGACCCGGCGGAGTCGGACGTGCTGAGCGTCTTCGTCGGCATCCGCCCGCTCGTCGCGGCCGTGGACCCCTCAGAGCCGGGGAGGGGGCCGGCGGGCTCCGGCGGCGGCGGGGATCAGGGGGCGGGGAAGACGAGCGCGATCTCGCGCGACCACACGCTGCACATCGCGGCGAGCGGGCTGATCACGATCGCGGGGGGGAAGTGGACGACCTACCGGAAGATGGCGCAGGACGTGGTCGACCAGGCCGCGGAGCTGGCGGACCTGCCGGAGGTCGACTGCCCGACGAAGAGCCTGATGATCCACGGCGCGGCGGAGCACGCGGGGGAGGACGATCCGCTGTGGTTCTACGGCTCGGACGCGCCGGCCGTGCGGGCCATGGAGGGGGCGCCGGGGTTGGGCGAACGCCTGCACCCGCGGCTGGAGCTGACGGCCGGGCAGGTCGTCTGGGCGTGCCGCCGGGAGATGGCGCGGACGGTGGACGACGTGCTGGCTCGGCGGACGCGATCGCTGCTGCTGGACGCGCGGGCGGCGCTGGAGGCGGCGCCGCGGGTGGCCGAGTTGATGGCGAAGGAGCTGGGGCGCGGCGCCGCGTGGGCGGAGGGGCAGGTCGCGGACTTCGCGGCGATCGCGGCGGTGCACACGCTGTGATCGGGCCGTCGTGGTCGCCCTCACGCATCTTTACGCTGGTGCGGCAATTGCTGGCGCCGACACCGCTCGCCCGAGCAGCAGAACTCGGAGCAGCGGAGCAGCAGATCGGAGCCCGCTGCGTACGGCCTTCGGACGGCCCTCATGGCCGATCCGATCCGCTGTCCGAGGCCATCGCCTTGAAGGCGCGACGACGTGAAGGCGGTCGTTTCGCTCAGCCCCCGACCAGCGGCTCGCGTGCCCGGACGAGCAGCGTGTTGAGCGTCTCCAGCTCCTCCCGCGAGAGGTGCCCGAGCTGCTCGCGGTGCAGGTCGAGGATCGGCCCGTCGAGTTCGGCGAGCAGGTCCCGCCCCAGGTTCGTCAGGCGGACGCGCACGGCCCGGGCGTCGGACGGGTCCCGCTCGCGGGTCGCCAGCCCGCGTTCGACGAGGCGGTCCACGGCCCGGGTCACGTCCGGGACGGGGACGACGA
Organism: uncultured Phycisphaeraceae bacterium; assembly: GCA_964389385.1. Lineage (GTDB taxonomy): Bacteria > Planctomycetota > Phycisphaerae > Phycisphaerales > UBA1924 > CAYMFP01. Next base: position 1,527 of record CAYMFP010000439.1, read on the forward strand.
GCTCGTCGCCGATCGTGGTCGAGCGGCACCCTTCCCCCCCGTGCCCGCGGAGGATCCGCAGCGCGTTGTACGTCGTCTCCGTGAGCCCGTGCGGCTTGAGCAGGCGGTGCAGCGCGTGGCGGAGCAGGGCCGTCGTGCGGGCGAGGTTGAGGTACGCCTCCTGCTCGGGGACGTCGAACGGCCGCTGCTTGCCGAGTTCGGCGGCGATTCCGGTGGGGGAGCCCTGCGGCCCGACTGCGGTCTGCATCCCGCATCCTAGGGGCGTCCGGCGGGCCTCCGGAACCCCCGAACGGCCGCATCCGAAGCGGGGGGGCGGCCGTACGCCAAGGCGGGACGGCCGCCCGCGGCTCGGCCCGTCTGTTCTGTTTCACGCCCACGGAGACGCCATGGCCCTCGAGAACCTCGGCAACCTGGACCACGAGACGGCCGACGCCGTGCGGGAACTCCTCGAGATCAACATCGACAGCTCGAAGGGCTTCCGTCAGGCGGCCGACACGATCGAGGACGAGCGCACGGCCGGGCTGTTCCGCGAGTTCGCGCAGCAGCGCGAGCGCTTCGCGCACGAACTCCGGGACACGCTGCAGGTGGCGCGCGTCGAGATCGAGGAGAAGGGCAGCGCCCTGGGCGCGGCCCACCGCTGGTGGCTCGACCTGCGCGGCAAGCTCGCGGGGGGCGACGCGGGCGCGGTGCTCGACGAGGCCGAGCGCGGCGAGAACCACATCACGGAGAAGTACGAGCGGGTGCTGCCGCGGGTGGCGGGCAACCCGCTGAACGACGTGCTGCTGGAGCAGTACGCGGAGATCAAGCGGGCGCGGGACCGGATCCACGCGCTCCGCGACACGGAGCGGGCGTCGTAGGGCGCGCTGGTGGGGGGTGGG
>CAYMFP010000440.1:0-2398 GCA_964389385.1 uncultured Phycisphaeraceae bacterium
CGTGGGGCGGATCATCGCGCGGGAGACTGTTGGAAATGGCCAAATGGCAAATGGGGAAGCGGGCGGGGTGGGTGAGGTGGGGCGGGCGGCGTTCCGGTATCGGGACAAGGGGAGCCTGGCGACGATCGGGCGGGCGCGGGCGGTGGCGCTGATCAAGGGGCGGCACCTGGCGGGGTTGATCGCGTGGCTGCTCTGGGCGGTGGTGCACGTCCTGTTCCTGATCGGGTTCCGGAACCGGGTCGTGGTGATGGCGACCTGGGTCTGGAACTGGCTGTTCTTCTCGCGGGACGCGCGGCTGATCACGGGCGATTCGCGGATGTCGATCCACACGCCGCGCCCGGGCGACCTGGTGCTGACGCGGGAGGACGAGGGGACGGCGGAAGGGGCGGGGTGGGCGGAACGGGCGGAGCCGGCGGGGCGGATAGCGGGACGCTCGGCCGGGTAAAGCGGCCGAGCGGCGGGCGTGGGACAATCCTCCGTCGCCGGACCGGCCGGCCGCGATCGCGGGTCGGCCTGCGGGCGGAGGGAGAGCGAGCGTGATCGTGCGCCTTGCCGAGGAGCGTGACGTTCCGGCCCTGCTGGAGATCTACCGCCCGCACGTGGAGGGGAGCGCGGTCTCGTTCGAGGATCGGGCGCCGACGGTCGAAGAGTTCGCGGCCCGCGTGCAGGTGCGCGGGAGCGACCGCCCGTGGCTCGTGGCCGAGATCGAAGGGGCGCCCGCCGGGTACGCGTACGCGGGGACGTTCCGCACGCGGGTGGCCTACCGCTGGTGCGCGGAGACGGCGGTGTACGTCGCGGGGTGGGCGCAGCGTCGGGGCGTGGGGCGGCGGCTGTACGGGACGCTCGTCGCGCTCGCGCGGCTGCAGGGGTACCGCACGCTGATCGCGGGGATCACGCTGCCGAACGCGGCGAGCGCGGGGCTGCACGAGGCGGTCGGGTTCGTGCGCACGGGGACGTGGCCGAGGTGCGGGTTCAAGATGGGGCGGTGGTGGGACGTGGGCGTGTGGTCGCTGGAGCTGGGGCCGTACGAGGGGGAGCCGGAGGAGCCGCGGGGGGTGGGCGGGATCGACCCTCGGCGCCTCCTGGAGACCGGGCTGACGCGGAGTTCCGCATGACGCTCCCGCGCACCGACCCGGGGGCACGGGGGGCTCGGTGTCCCGCGGCGGCCGTCGCCCCAGACGCGGGGCGGCCCGCGATCGCCCGCGAGCGTGTGCGTGAGTGGCGCCGCTGGATCCTCGTCGCCGCTGCACTTTTGCTCGCCGGCGTGACGCTCGCTCTCGCGGGGGTGCACGCGCTGTGGGTGTCCATGGTGTTCGGCGTCGGGTTTCTGGCGGCGCTCCCCGCGTTGCTCGATCCGCCGCGGGCATCGCGGGTGGCGATCGAAGATTCGTTCCTGGTCGCGGATCGCTTCTGGCGCACCAGGGCCGATCGGTACCGCATCGATCTGCGTCGGTGCGAACGCGTGCTCTGGGCGCCGGGCAGCGGGTCTTCCGACCAGCTCTGCCTTGTCAGCAGCCCTTGCATCCTCGTTCTGTTCCCCGGGCGTCTGGGGCTCGAGAGCAGGGAACTGCGTCGGTTCGGAGAACGCGTGGCGATGCACGCGGGGGTTGAGATGGAGGTCGTGAGGGAACTCGAATACGACACGATGGTGAAGGCGCACGCCGGCCCGTGGCGGGTTCTCTTCCGGCACCGGCTCCCCGAGGACTTCGCCGAGCACTACCGCTTGGACGAGGCGCTCGAGGCGGGGTCGGCGCGTCGGTGAGATGCGGCGCCCCCGCCCGCGCCGCCGGCTCGTCGAGGCGAACGATCGCCGCGGGTCGGGCCCGCGGCGTTCCACAAGCGCATGCCTTGTCGATGCACGCCCGCCGGCCGGGCCGTAAGCTCCGTCCTGTCTCGGACCTGCGGGTCCGAACGACGGGATCGGGAGGACGCGGCGATGCGGACGGATCGGAAGATCGGCGGGCGGGGGGCGGCGGGGAGCATCTTGGGGCTGCTCGCCCTGTCGGCGCTCGGGCAGACCGCGGGCGGGCAGACGTACGAGCTGGCGAGCCCGGAGGGGCGCGTGCGAGCGACGATCTCGCGCGGGGAGGACGGGCGGCTGATGCTGCGCGTGCGGCGCGGCGAGACGCCGGTGCTGCTCGACTCGCCGCTCGGGGTGCGGGTGGACGGCGTGGACTACGGGGCGGACGCGCGGCCGGGGACGCCGGAGGGGGAGGTCGTCGAGCTGGCGTTCCCGTGGCGCGGGCACGCGTCGCGCGTGGAGTACCGGGCGCACGCGTACCGCGTGCCGGTGGAGAGCGGCGCGGCCGGGGAAGAGGCGGCGGACGCGTCGGAGGAGGGTGGATTATGATGTGTACGGAAACCCAACCGATGAGCCCAATTACCATATAGAACTCGA
>CAYMFP010000441.1:0-2396 GCA_964389385.1 uncultured Phycisphaeraceae bacterium
GACTTCGGGTTGTACACGAGCACGGCCGTCGTCAAGCCCCCTCCCTTCGCACCCCGCCCTCCCCCGGATGAGGCCGACCCCGGACGCCGGCCCATCCGGCGAGCTCCGAACGAGCCGGCGGCGCCAAGCCGCCAGGGCTCCCGGACGACCGCATCGTCGGGCTTCTTCCGCTTTCCGCGTTCCGGCTGCCCTGCCGACGGCGCCCCGCCCCGACGGCCGCCCGGAGGCCTCAGGCCGCGTCCGCCGCCGCCCGCCGCCGCGCCTCCCCAGAGATCACCAGCCGGTCGAGCTCCTCCGACCGGTGGAACGCCGCCGCACCCGCGAGCACCAGCGCCGAGCCGTGCAGGTCCGCCTCCCGCACCGCGGCCTCCAGGCCCGCCCGCTCGCAGCGCCCGTCGGCGCGGACCAGCAGCGCCTCCCCGGCCGCGCCCGCGGCCCGCATCGCCGCGACCGCATCCGCGCCGCCCCGCAGCGCGACGCTCGATCCGTCCTCCAACTCCCGTCACAGCCCGTGGTGCAGCGACCGGAAGAACGATTCCGGCTTCGCGAGGGAACGCTCCCGCCGCGGCCGGATCACGAACCGCCCGATGAACGCCTCCAACTCCTCCGGCAGCGCGTCCCCCATGCCGATCCTTTCCGGTCGCTCCGTACCCATTTCGCCCCACTCCCATTTCATCCCACCCCGCCTCTCACCCCTCCTCCGCCGCGTGCCGCTCCAGCCATCGCGCGATCCACCCCGCCCGCCGATGCATGAAGTGGAACAGCGTCCCGTGCCCGCCCGGGTGCACCAGCCGCTGCGGACGCAGGGCCTTGTTCAGGCGCCGCGCCGACGAGGCCGGCACCCAGCGATCCCACGCCGCGTGCACGTGCAGCGCCGGCATGCCCGCCAGGACCGGCGCCACCTTCAGCGGATCAAGCTGTACCCGCTCCAGGTACGCCCGCTCCAGCGCGTCCAGATCGGCGCCCCGCGGCCGCGGGACGCCCTCCGCCACGAACTCGCTCCCGCCCCGGTTGATCTCGCTCTCGAGTCCGATCCGCAGCAGCCCGCCCCCGCCCCCGATCAGCACCAGCGCCGAGCATCGATCCCCCAGCCGCGCCGCCGCGGCCGGCGCCACCAGCGCTCCCGCGCTGAACCCGATCACCGCCACCGGCTTCCCGGCCAGGTCCGGCCGGCGCTCGTCCAGGTACCGCACGGCCGCCTCCGCCGCGTACGCGTGCGCCGCGATCTGCCGGTCCACCGCCGCCGCGATGTTCGACCCCACCACGCCCGCGTCCGTGCCCGGCGACCATTCCAGCCCCGACGGCGGGAGCGGGATCTCCGCCTTCGCCCGCTCCAGCATCTCCGCGTGGTAGGCCGCGGTCCGCTTCGCGTAGCTCCGGTTGTCCGCCAGCAGCCGGTCGGTGTACTCCCGCAGCTGCTGTGCATCCACCTCGCCGGGCCCGGGCCCCGGAGTCCTCGGCGGCGGGTACGCCTCCTCCACGAGTTCCCGCGCTCGCCGGATGCGCTCCCGCTCCGCCAGCCGCCGGGCCGGCGCATTCTCCCCCTCCACCCCGGTGCTCGTCTCCACGTGCACCACCGCCCACCCCCGCGCCGCGAGCGCCGCGACCATCCGCTCCTCGTAGCCCGTCGAGAGCAGCCCGGTGAAACGCACCAGGATGCCGCGGGCCCCGGGCGCCTCGCCCGGCAGCTCCACGGAGATCCCCTCCTCGAGCAGCAGCAGGTCCGGATCCTCCGAGGCCGGGCGGAGCCCCTCCGGCAGCGTCCGCGCGCGCAGCCGGTCCTGGGGCGACTCCGCCGCCTCCTCCATGAGCTTCGCCTCGCCCCAGTCTGCCCACCACCACGGCGTCAGGAACGAGGCGTTCGGCGCCAGTCCGAACAGCCCGACGTAGAGGTCGCCTCCCTCGCTCCCACGGCGCCGGGCCGGCCAGTCGTACACGCGGAAGAGCCCCCGCGGAGTGACCCGGTTCTCGAGGACGCGGATCGCCGACGCATCCGCGATCGCACGCGCCTCCGCCAGCCGCTCCGGGTCCGCCTCGTCCGACGCCACCTCCAGCACCGGCACGGCGTCCGGCGTCCGCTCGGCGAGGCGCCGCAGCCCCTCCGACTCCGCCTCCGGCCACCGCACCTCCGCCGCAGCCTCTGGCGCGAACGCCGTGTTCCTCCCGCCGCCGCTCGCCGGCACGAAGCACCCGCCCATCCCGCCAGCCGCCGCCAACGCCGCCACCGCCCCCAACCGCACGGACATCGCTCGCATCGAAAGCCTCCCGCCCCAGCTTACAGGCGCCATGCACCGGCGACCGGCCGCAGGGCCTCCCCCGCCCGAAGGCCCGCCGCCTCACCTCACGAGTGCGCCGACACGCACCGCCCGATCCGCTCCAGTGCCTCCGCGCGCCCC
>CAYMFP010000442.1:0-2395 GCA_964389385.1 uncultured Phycisphaeraceae bacterium
GCCGCAGTCTACACGACGCCGGACTCCGCCACCAAACGCTTCACACCGCCGCCGACTGCCCGGCGAGCGCCCGCCGCCCGTACCGCAGCCACACCGCCCAGGCCAGCAGCAGGCAGAACCCCACGGCCCCGGCCGTCAGCGCCGCGTCCCACGCCGACCCCGATCCGTGGTGGTGCTCGTGCCCGATCCCGGCCTCCGCGACGCGCACCATCCCCGAGAACAGCAGGTGGAACGCCCACCCGCACGCCAGCGCGAAGACCGAGATCGTCGCCAGGTAGATCGCCAGCGCCCGCGCGCCCAGGTCCTTGAGCATCCACGCGATCGTCGCCGTGTTCGTCGCCGGGCCCGCCAGCAGCAGCACCAGCGCCGCCCCCGGGCTCAGCCCCGCGAGCACCAGCGAGTACGCCAGCGGCGTGCTGCTCGTCGCGCAGACGTACAGCGGCACCCCGATCACCAGCATCGCCAGCATCTGCACCCAGACGCCCCACCCCATCCCGTTCCCCGACGGCAGGTGCTCCTCGATCCACCCGTGCGGCACCAGCGCCCCCACGAGCGCCGCCCCGCCCAGCCCCAGGATCAGCCACGGCGCGAGGTCCTTCGGCAGCGTCACCAGCGCGTACCGCAGCATCGATCCCGCCCGCGCCGCGATCCCTCCCCGCTCTTCCTCCCCTCGTGGCGCGGCCATCCCGCCCGTGTCCTTCCCGCGCTGCGAACAGCACGAGGCCATCTCGACGGCCTCGCCGCAGCACTCCGACCCGCCGCTCGCCTGCGCCACCCCGCCCATCACCGGCAGCGACGACAGCGCCGGCCCGAAGTCCTCTTCCGGCCCGCCCGAGCAGCAGCACCCGCGCTCCTGCGCCGGCCGCGGCGGCCGCGCCTTCGCTCCCCCGCAGCACGAGCCCGCGGCCTCCACCGGCCCCGGCTCCTCCCCCAGCACGCCGCTCGCGCAGCAGGATCTCTCCCCCGCCTTCCTGCCTGCGGACTCACGGTTCCCGGATGCTTTTCCCTCTCCCCACTTCTCCACCAGCACCCCCGTCGTCAGCGCCGTCGCCACCGCGATCACCGGCCGGGCCAGCGCGAACACCGGCCCGAACAGCGCCCACGTCAGCGGGATGCTCTCCTCGCCCGTCTGCGGGGTGCTCACCGTGAACGCCGCGACGGCCCCCTTGCTCGCCCCGCTCCGGCGCAGCCCCGCCGCGACCGGGATCACCGAGCACGAGCACAGCGGCAGCGGGAGCCCCAGCAGCGAGGCCTTCGCGATCGTCCCGAACCCCTTCCCGCCGAGCTGCCGGCGCAGGAACCCCTTCGGCACGAACGCGTGCATGATCCCCGCCATCAGAAAACCCAGCAGCAGCCAGAGCCCCGACTCCACCAGGATGACCCACAGCTCACGCCCGAATCGCTGAACGACGTCCATAGACAAGGCTAACCCCCGTCCCCGCTCCGCTACTCCCTTTCGAGCGCTGAGAACGACTTCTCACACAATGGATCCAGGCGCGCGCCCGCCCGAACCGCGCCGGCCGCCGCCCGCGCCGGAAACGCCGCGCCGCGTCCGAGAACCGCCGCGTCTGTGAAGCTGGGCAAACCGTCCCGATCCCGCGACACCCGCCGCGTCGCCAATCTGCCCACGCCGCTGGCCGCGGCCGCGTTTGCACCGCACCATCCATCCAACGCCGACGGTCCGCGCCGCGGTGCCTGCGCGATCCCTCGAACCAGAAACCGGAGCAGACCCGATGAGCAACGTCCAACTCCTCGCCGCCGTCCCCGCCCTCCTCGCCGGCGCCGGCCTCGCCCAGGCCCAGGTCGTCTACACCGACATCCCCGACGTCACGATCGGCGTCTCCGCCCTGCCGAGGGTCGACGTCGACCTCGACCTCGACGGGCTGCACGACTTCAGCCTCGTCTCCAGCGCCAACGGCCCGAGCTTCGAGAGCCTCACCGGCACGATGGTCGCCGGCAGCAACAACATGCTCCTCGAGCCGAACCGCCTCAACGCCGGGGACGTCATCGACGGCTCGATCAGCTACCAGGCCGCCGCCGCCTTCCCCGGCGACGTCATGGGCACCGGCAAGTGGAGCAACGGCACCGAGGGCTACCTCGGGCTGCAGTTCATCTCGCTCGAGACCGGGCAGACGCACTACGGCTGGGCCCACATCGCCACCACCACCAACGCGAGCGGCATCGTCGACTCGCTGACCCTCTTCGACTACGCCTACGAGGCGACCCCCGGCGCCGCGATCACCGCCGGCGTCGTCCCCGCCCCGGGCGGGCTGGCGGCCCTGGCCCTCGGCGCCGGCGCCCTCGCCGGCCGCCCGAAGCGCCGCGCCTGATCCGCCCCGCGACTCCAGTTCTCACGAAGGCGGCGCCCTCCCGGCGCCGCCTTCTTTCGCGCGCC
>CAYMFP010000443.1:0-2389 GCA_964389385.1 uncultured Phycisphaeraceae bacterium
GCGGGGTGGGGGGCGGGCTGCAGGACCGTGCGGCCGCCCTGGACGACGGTGCCGGTGTCGCGGGCGAGCCGCCTCAGGAACTCGAGGGTGCGGCCGTGCGTGTCGGCGGTGCGCTCGGTGTTCAGGCTGAAGCCCGAATCGAACATCTCCGGGAGCACGACCAGGTCGCCGGGGCGGACGGCGCCCCCCCGGTCGAGCAGGCGTCGGACGGCGTCGAAGTTCGCTTCGGCGTCCTCCCAGCGAATATCGAACTGAACCAGGTGCGCCCGCATCGCGGGACGGTATGCTGCCGATATCGGGAGATCGCCGGGCCGTCTTCTCTGGCCCGCCCTCACAAACCTCCCGACACGCCGGAAGGAGCCGCGTGCCGCCCCGCCCGCTGACCAGCCCCCCGCCCCGGGATGCTCTGCGCGTCGTTCTGGCGAGCAAGTCGCCGCGGCGCCGGAAGCTCCTCGCCGAGCACGGCATCCCGTTCGAGGTGGCGCCGGAGCTGCTCGACGACCGCGGGCTGCGCCCCGGATCGGTGGAGCCGGAGGCGTGGGTGATGTCGCTGGCGTTTCTCAAGGCGTCGGCCGCGGCCGATCATCTGCCCGCGGATTTCGCGCCGGACGCCCAGGTCGTGCTCGGCGCGGACACGATCTGCGTGTCCCCCGAGGGGGACGCGGTGGGGCAGCCGCGGGACCGGGCGGACGCGGAGCGGACGCTGCGCGCGTTCTTCGGGCGCGAGCACCGGGTGCTCACGGGCGTGGCCCTGCTGGAGCCGCTCACGCGTCGGCGGGCGTTGTTCTTCGATGCGGCGACGGTCCGCATGGGGCGCCTCGGCGACGCCGAACTCGCGGCCTACCTCGACAGCGGAGGGTGGGAGGGGAAGGCGGGGGCGTACAACCTGTCCGAACGCCTTGAAGAGGGGTGGCCGATCGAGTACGAGGGCGATCCCACCTCGATCATGGGGCTGCCGATGGATCGACTTGTGGATTGCCTCGCCGCCTTTGCCCAGCGCACGCAGGCGGCCTGACGGCTCGTTCGGTGGGCCGGGCTGTGGGCGGGCCGACGCGGCGCGGCGTGGAGGTGGGGGGTGGGGCGGGGTTCAGCGGAGCGAATCGATGCCGCCGTCGCGGACGCTCTGGAGCAGGGTGGGGAGCAGGTAGTTGCGGTGGCGGTCGGAGGTGATCCGCCCGGAGACGATGAAGCGGGCGCTGTCGCCGCCGCGGAGGGCGCGGGCCTCCATCGTCTGGAGCGCCTGGCAGGGGAGGAGGATCAGGCGGGTGTCCGGCGCGGCGCGCGGCGGGGTGTCCGCGTCGTTGTCGAAGACGAAGCTCCAGGCCCCGTTGTCCTCGCGGACCATGCGGCCGAGGCGGCGGACGATGGGGGTGCCCTCGGGAGTGAGCCGGACGGGGACGGAGGACGTGTCCGCGTCGATGGGGCCCGAGCCGAGCGAGGCGGCGGGATCGATGGCCGCGGGAGTGTCCTGGATCTGCTCGAGTTCGCGGATGAGGTCGGCGACTTCGGGGTCGAGTTCCTGCACCGGCCGCGGGGCGGCTTCGCGGGGATCGGCGGCCGCGGCCTGCCCGGCGGGAGCGGGGGTGTTCTCCGCCGCAGCGGGGGGATTGGCCGCGGCTGGATCGGCGGAGCCGTCGCGGCGGATGGAGAAGGTGGTGGGGAGGAGGTAGTTGCGGTTGCGGTAGAGGTAGACCTCGCCGGTGAGGGCGACGCGGAGTTCCTCGCGTCGGGATTCCGAGGCCGAGCGGAGGCGGCCGGTGGTGCGGCAGGGGAGGAGGAGCATCGGGCCTTCGCCGGGGCTGCGGGCGGCTTGGTCGGGGATGAAGATGAGCGAGTCGGCGGGGCCTTCGACGAGGCGTCCCTCGCGGGCGGAGAGGAAGGCGCCCTCGGGCAGCAGCCTGGGGCGCGGGAGGTCGACGTTGTCCGCGGCGACGGCGTCGAGCCAGTCGAGGCCCTCGGTGAGCCCGGGGATCGGCGGGCGCTCGGTCTGGGGGGCGGGACGGGGAGCGACGGGGCGCGGCTCGGGGAGGGGCTGGGAGTCGTCGCCGGTCTGGTCGATCACGTGGGGCTGCGCGGCGCACGGGAGGCCGAGCGCGACGGCGCCGGCGAGGGCGAGGAGCGTCTGGATCGTCCGGCGGTGCATGGTGGCGGCGTCCTTCCCTGGTCGGCGGGGATGGTATCGGCCGGCCGCGGGCGGGGGGATCGATCGTGGAGGGGTGGGGAGGGGGAGCGTGGCAGGGCGGGGCGGGGCGGTTGTCCCGGGACGGGGGGTTTCCTACCCTTGTCCCTGGTTCGTCGGAGGCGTGTTCGCCGGCGGATCGACATCCCGGCCGCGTGCCCGAGTGGACCAAGGGGGCGGATTGCAAATCCGTTTGGCGAAAGCCAGTCG
>CAYMFP010000444.1:0-2380 GCA_964389385.1 uncultured Phycisphaeraceae bacterium
CCCTACGCCAACCTCCACGAGCCCGCGACCACCGACGTCGACGTCCACGACCTCCTCGCCTTCCTCGCCGCCTTCCGCTCCGGCTGCCAGTGAACCGGCGAACGCCAGCGACCACGGCGCCCCACCCCCGACACCCACCGCAGGCTCCCACCGGCGGCGCCACCGCCCGAAACCCGTCACGCGCACGCCGCGGAATCCGCCTCTTCAAGGCGGACGCCTGATAACGCCGCGCACGCCGCATACCGTCCGCACGACCCGTCCACCCCCCGCAGCCGGCGTCACCGCCGGCTGCGGAGTTTCTCCCCGTCCGGCCGATGCACCCCTCGGGGAAACCCGTCAGCACCTCCGCCGAAAAGGCGCCCCCAAGCGCGAGGAGCCCGCGCCCGATGTCCGTGTCCGCGCTCATCCCGAACCTCGCCGCCGCGATCCTCGCCGCGTCGGGGCTCGGCGCGCCCAGGGCCCCCCACCACCTCACCACCCTCGAACGCCCCCACGCCCTCGACCTCGAGGCCCGCGACCTCAACGACCGCTCCGAGATCCTCGCCGTCGAACGCCGCCCCTCCGCCATCGGCGCCGTCGGCTTCGTCTGGTCGCCCGCCACCGGCGCCCGCGACCTCGCCCTCCCCGCCGCCGCCGAGGAGGCCGACCCCCGCCGCCTCGACGACCACTCCCGCGTCTTCGGCGCCGCCGGGCCCGCCCTCGAGCACAACGCCACCGCCGTCTGGTGGCCCGACCCCGCCCGCCCCGTCCCCCTCGAACGCACCGCCCCCGGCGCCCGCGAGTTCGCCATCGGCATCGACGCCGCCGGACGCGTCGTCGGCAACGCCGTCGCGCCCGACGCCCAGCAGGCCGTCGCCTGGTCCGCCGACGGCGCCTTCCAGAACCACCCCTTCGGCGAGGGCCTCACCCGCGTCCAGGCCCTCGACCGCACCGGCTCCGCCTGGGGCGAGCGCCTCGACCCCCAGGGCCCCGCCCTCCTCCGCATCCCCACCCCCGCGCCCACCCCCACCCCGGTCCCCGAGCCCGCCGAGACCCCGAGCGCCGCCGACATCCGCCTCGCCGACATCTCCGCCTCCGGCCTCGCCGTCGGCGTCGTCCTCGACCGTCGCTACCGCTGCCGACCCGTCCTCCGCACCCCCGACGGCGAGATCGTCGAACTCGACATCCCCGGCGCCGCCCTCGCCAAGCCCGTCGCCGTCAACGCACGCGGCCTCGTCGCCCTCCGACTCCGCGACCACGCCGGACGGGAATCCTCCGCCCTCTGGTCCCACCGCCTCGGCCTCCGACCCGTCGCCCCACTCCTCCCCTCCCACGTCGACCCCGCGGCCGCCCGCCTCGTCGCCATGAACGAACGCGACCAGCTCCTCCTCGACGGCGCCGCACGCCAGCCCGGAGAGCCCGCCGTCCCCGCCCTCTTCCTCCTCCGCCTCAACCCCGCCGACTTCAACCTCGACGGCCGCGTCACCGGCGCCGACCTCGCCGACTACCTCGCCGCCTTCGCCGCCGGCGACCGCCTCGCCAACCTCCACCGGCCCGCCGACACCCCCCTCGACGTCTCCGACCTCCTCACCTTCCTCGCCGCCTACCACGCCCGCTAACGAAGTCCGAGATCTCTAGAAATCTAACTCATCAGAACGAGCGCCACGTTCAGCGCATTGAACGCCACGTGCATCACGATCGGCGTCGCGATCCGCCCCGTCCGCTCGAACGCCGCCCCCATCGCGACGCTCAACGCCAGCAGCGTCGGCATCGTGTGCCACGACGCCGCCCCCACGTGCATCAGCACGAACACCCCGCTCGTCAGCAGCACGCCCGCCCACCGGCTCCCCGCCAGCCCCGCCAGCCCCGTCTGCAGCAGCCCGCGGTAGATCAGCTCCTCCGTCACCGGCGCCACCACCACCGCCCCAAGAATCACCACCGCCACCGGCACGAAGCCCACCCCGCGCCCCGCGTCCAGCGCCCGCAGCGTCTCGTGCCCCATCTCCTCGATCGGCCCGCGCGCCAGCTCCACGCCCAGCGCCGTCCCCTGCCCCACCGCCAGCACCGCCGGCAGGCAGAGCAGGATCAGCCCCAGCCCCAGCCACGCTCCACGCGCCGCGTCCCCCGCTCCCGCCGGACGCACCCCGCTCCCCGGCGCCCGCCCCCCGATCCACCCGCACGCCGCCGCCGCCGCCGCCATCCCCACCACCGCGCCCCCCGTCATGATCGCCTGCCCCCGCAGGTCCCCCCCCAGCACCGCCTCCCGCCCGAGCGCCGACTGCGCCACCCCGTACCCGGCCAGCTTCACCACCTGGTCCGCGTACCACACGACCACCGCCAGCCCCAGCCACAGCACCAGCGCCCGCCCCCGGTCCCCCCCCGCCTCGTCCAGCGCCCGCAC
>CAYMFP010000445.1:0-2376 GCA_964389385.1 uncultured Phycisphaeraceae bacterium
CCGCGGTACCATCCGCTCCGCATGCCGGTCTTCCTCCGCGCACTCCTCCGACTCGGGCCCCTCAACCCGATCGCCGTCCGTCTCGTCCAGAACGGCTCGCGGCGGCGCAAGCACCTCTACGTCCGCTCGGCCTACCTCGCCGTCCTCATCGTCGTCCTGCTCTACATGCTCCTCATCACGGCCGGGGCGGGCACGAAGGGCTACCGCGAACTCGCCGCCGCCGGCGCCCAGGCCTTCACCGTCACCGCCTACCTCCAGGTCGCCCTGATCTGCCTGATCGCGCCGGTCTTCATGGCCGGCGCCATCGCCCAGGAGTCCGACCCCAAGACGTGGGACATCCTGCTCACCACCCCGATGAGCAAGCTCGAGATCGTCCTCGGCAACCTCACCGGGCGCCTGTTCCTCGTGCTCGCGCTGCTCTTCTGCTCGCTCCCCCTCTTCGCCCTCACGCAGTACTTCGGCGGCGTCCCCGGCACCTCGATCTTCGCCAGCTACCTTGTCGCGGGGTGCTCGGCCGTGCTCGTCGGCGCGATCGCCATCGCCCTCTCCGTCTCCCGCCTCGCCGGGCGCCGCGCCGTCTTCGCGTTCTACGTCGCCGTCCTCACCTACCTCGGCGTCACCGCCGCGATCGACACCGCCCTCGGCGGCGGTGCGCGCACGACCCACTTCACCGCGCTGAACCCCTTCCTCGCCATGCGCTCGCTGCTGGAGCCGACGGGCTACCAGCGAGCCGAGGCCGCTTCGCTCAACCCGGTCGACGCCTTCTTCCTCGCCACGCCCGTCACCGCCTGGTGCGTGCTCAGCCTCTCGATCAGCGTGCTGCTCACCCTCGCCAGCACCCTGACCGTCCGCCACGGCGGCCTGGCGACCATCGCCGCCGGCACCGGGCGCACCGGCGTCCCCTGGTACCGCCGCATGCTCGGCCTGGGCGCCAAGGGCGCCGAGCACCGCCCCCCGCGCACCGTCGGGCGCAACCCCATCGCCTGGCGCGAGGCCACCGCCCGAAACGCCACCCTCGGGCGCATCCTCGCCCGCTGGGCGTTCATCGCCGTCGGCCTGCTCTGGGCGATCGCCGCCCTCGCCCTCTACCACACCGCCGCGTTCGATCACCGGACGTTCCGCCTCGTCGTGCTCTCCACCGTCTGGACGGAGTCGGCCGTCACCGTCCTCGTCGCCATGAACATGGCCGCCACCGCCGTCTCTCGCGAACGCGAGGACGGCACGCTGGACATCCTGCTCACCACCCCGATGACCCCCGCCGTCTACCTCACCGGCAAGCTCCGCGGGCTCATCGCCTACCTCCTCCCGCTGCTCGCGGTCCCCGTCGGCACGCTGCTGCTCGCCGGGCTCTACGTGCTCGCCGGCGGGCTCGGGCGCGCCGGCGGCGTGCTCGTCCAGGAGTCGATCGGAAACACGACGATCGACCTCCCCGTCCTCCTCCCCGAGTCCGGCCTGCTCGCGGCCGGCAGCCTCCTCCCCTTCACCGCCTTCTGTGTGATGATCGGGCTCCAGTGGTCCCTCAAGAGCAAGGGCACGATCGGCTCGGTCATCGCCACCGTCGGCGTCGTCGGCGCCGTCGCCGGCACCATCTCCCTCTGCTCGTGGAAGGGCGGCAGCGAGATCGGCTTCGTCGGCCCCGTCCTCTCCGCCCTCAGCCCGGCCACCACCCTCTGGGCCTGCCTCGACCCGCTCGACGCCATGCGCGAGACCATCGACGCCAGCGGCCTCCCCACCGCCCGCCTCTCCCTGCTCGTCGGCGTCGGCGTCGCGGCGGGCGTCTACCTCGCCGTCGTCTACGGCACGCACTCGGCGATGGTCCGCAACTTCGACTTCACCGTCCGCAAGCTCGCGGGCACCCGCTGACGCGGGGTTGGAACGCGGCCGATGGCGGAGCGGCAGAACAGCAGGGCGGAGCGAACGCCGCACGTTGCCGGCACACCGGCCGCGGCGCGTTTTCCGTCGCCTTGGCCCGCGCTGCGCCGGGCACGCCGGAGGCCTCCGCCGCCATGAAGCCCCGTCCCGACGAGCCGCCCGGCGGCAGCTCGCCGCTCGGCATCAACGAACCGGTCGTCGGCGGGCTCGGCGAACGCTGCCCGTGCTGCGGCTACGACCTCTCGCTCCGCACGCGCGAGCAGTACGCCTGCCCCGAGTGCGGCGCCGTCGCCCCGCGCCCCTCGGCCGACAGCATCGACCGCGAGCGCTTCGAACGCGGCGAGCGCGTCAACGCCCTCCGCTGCTTCGCCTGTCACCGCCCGATCACCGAGCCCTGCGAGCGCTGTCCCGCCTGCGGCTCCGACGACGTCTTCATCCGCACCGGCCGCGACCGCGCCCGCGAGCACGGCCGCCTCCGTCGCCTCCTCGCCCGCCTGCTCGCCG
>CAYMFP010000446.1:0-2314 GCA_964389385.1 uncultured Phycisphaeraceae bacterium
CCGGATCCGCTGACGGAAGCGGCGCTGGCGGAGCACGTCTTCCCGCTGTTTTCTCGCGTGCGCGCCCGCGGCTGGTCGCCGGAGCATCCGGACGGCGAGATCTACCTGGCGAACCACTCGCTCGGGCGGCCGCTGGACCGGACGGCCGAGGACGTGCGGGAGGCGCTGGACCTGTGGTACGGGGAGCTGGACCACGCGTGGGCGGCGTGGATGGAGGCGGCGCAGCACTTCCGCTGGCAGGTGGCGCGGCTGATCGGGTGCGGGGATCCCGGGTGCGTGGCGCCGAAGACGTCGGCGGGGCAGGGGCTCCGCGCGGTGCTGAACGCGATCCCGAAGGACCGCCCGCGGGTGGTCGCGACGCGCGGGGAGTTCGACTCCGGGGACTTCATCCTGAAGACGTACGCGGCGCGAGAGCGGGCGGAGGTGGTGTGGGTCGAGGCGAACGAACGGGGCGTCTTCGAGGCAGAGGCGATCGTCGAGGCCGTGCGGCGGCACCGCCCGGACCTCGTGCTGGTGAGCCAGGTCTTCTTCGTGACGGGGCAGGTGCTGGAGGGGGTGGAGGAGGTCGTCTCGGCGGCGCGCGAGGCGGGGGCGCTGAGCCTGATCGACGCGTACCACGGGGCGGGGGTGATCGATCTGGGGTTCGACCGGCTCGGGGCCGACTTCATGGTCGGCGGCAGCTACAAGTACACGCGGGGCGGCCCGGGGGCGTGCTGGCTGGCGGTGCACCCGCGGCACCTGAAGAACGAGCCGACGCCGGTCTCGGCGGACGGGGTGTTCACGCTGGACACGGGGTGGTTCGCCAAGGCGGACTCGTTCGGGTACCGGCGGACGGAGGAGCCGATCGTCGCGGCCGGGGGGGACGCGTGGCTGGAGGCGACGCCGCCGGTGCTGACGTGGTATCAGGCTCGCGCCGGGCTGGAGTTGACGAACGCCGTCGGCGTGGGGCGGCTCCGGGCGTACAGCCTGCGGCAGCAGGCGTTCCTGCGGGGCGAGCTGGAGCGGCGGGGCGTGGAGGTGGCGGACCTCGGGCTGCCCGCCGAGCAGCGCGGCGCGTTCCTGCTGCTGCCGGCCGGGGACACGAAGGCGTCGACGGCGCGGCTGCGGGAGTCCGGCGTGGCGAGCGACGCGCGGCGGTGCCCCCGGACGGGGCGGGCGTACATCCGGCTCTGCCCGGACCTGCTGACGACCGAGGCGGAGATGGCGGAGGCGGCCGAGCGGATCGCGGTGGCGCTCTGAGCGGCCGGTCGCGGCCGGGGGCGTCGACGCGGGCAGGGACTGCAATCGCCCTCGGCGGTCAGGCCGCCGACGCCTCCCGGCGGGGGAAGATCAGGGCGAAGTCGGTGCCGCGGCCGAGATCGGAGTGGAGTTCGAGGCGGCCACCGTGGGCCTCGACGATGCGGCGGGTGGTCGGGAGCCCGAGGCCGGTGCCGCCGGCCTTGGTCGTGAAGTAGGGGTGGAAGATCGAGTCGCGCTTGTCCTCGGGGATGCCCGGCCCGGTGTCGGTGACGTGGAGGACGACGCACCCGGGGCGGTCGCGCTCGGCGCGGAGTTCGGTGCGGAGGATGAGTTCGCCGATCGGCTCGCCGTCGGAGGGCTTCGGGGCGGCGGCGACCATCGCCTGCACGGCGTTGAGCATGAGGTTGAGGACGGCCTGCTTGACGTGCGGGACGTCGACCTCGGCGCGGGCGTCGGGGGCGAGGTGGGTGCGGACGCGGACGCCCTGACGCTCGGCCTGGGGGAGGAAGAAGTCGACGAGTTCCTCGACGACGGCGTTGAGGTCGGCCGGACGGGGCTCGATGTGGAGTTCGCCGGCGTACTCGAGGAAGTCCTGGAGGATGTCGCGGAGGCGGTCGGCCTCGCGGCGGAGGGCGTCGACGCGGCGCCGGAGGCGGGAACGCTCGGCGTCGTCGACGGCGAGGTCGGCGATGCCCTCGGCGAGGAGCTGGGCGTTGAGGCCGATGGTGGAGAGCGGGTTCTTGATCTCGTGGGCGAGCCCGCCGGTCATGGCGCCGAGTTCGGCGAGGCGTTCGGCGCCGCGAGCGCGTTGCTCGGCCTCGCGGACGCGGGCGATGGAGCGGACGGCGAACCACCGCGCGACGACGGCGGCGCCGCCGGCGCCGACGAGAAAACCGATGAGGATGCCCGTGAGCAGGATCGTCACCGCGGGAGAGCCTCCGGCCGCGGCGGAGGATGCGGCCGCGGCCTGCGAGGGTAGGGGCGGTGCGTGCGGCCGCGGCGAGCGACCCGGCCTCGCTCAGCGGCGGGGGGAGCGGGCGTAGGTGGCCTGGGAGGACTGGGGCACGACGGTGAC
>CAYMFP010000447.1:0-2309 GCA_964389385.1 uncultured Phycisphaeraceae bacterium
CGAGTGAGGCGGCCGGGCCGGGAGGTCCGGCCGCTGTTCTTTGAGGGGCGATGGGTGAGGTGGGGTGGGGGGGGTGGGGGGGGAGAGGCGTCGGGGCTGCCGGGCGTCGGGTCGTCGAGCGAGGGCGCTTGCGGGTCGGTCGGGCCGGTGCTCATGCGAGTGATCGCGTCCGCTTGTCCCGTCGGTCGCAACCTCTTGTGCCTGCGTTGGTAAGCGATTGTGGGCGTCCGACGCAGCGCCACGACTCTTCGGGCGCGAAGCAGGAGACGGGCATGGCTGGATTGCGAGCGGCGGGCATCGGGATCGCGTTGGCGGCGAGCGCCGGCGCGGCGCCGGGACAGGCGGACGTGCGGGCGTTGGCGGTGACCTGGACGGAAGGGCCGCTGGGGCCCAGCGGAAGCGGGACGTTCGGGCAGATCCTGCCGCCGCCGCTGCCGGCGACGCCGGAGCGGCTGTTGTTCATCGTGAACCCGCACGGGCTGCCGCCGGGGGGGCCGAGGTCGATGAGCATCTGGAGCCACGGCGCCGAGGGGAACGTGCTGGAGTTCGACCCGGACGCGAGGCTGGTGTCGATCGGCGCGACCGGGGTCTATCCCGAAATCCAGCTCCCTGGGCCCGGCGGCTTCGGGCCGGATGGCGGAGGCATCGTCGGGATCGCGGCGATGCCCACGCTGGGCCATCCGGAGTTGATGGAGTGGTGGCGGGTGGGGGGCGAAGAGCCCGAGCTTGTGCTGTCGACGGAGTTCGGGCCGGCGTTGCCCGAGGGAGGGATCCCGTGGACGAGGTGGGTGGACTTCGAGGAGTTGCGGACGAATGGACGTGGGGACGTGGCGTGGCTGACCGAGGTGGCGGTGCCGGGTGAGGGGTGGGGGTACGAGGCGGTGGTTCGGGTCAGCGGTGGTAAGGTGGATCTGCCGGCGCCGTACGGCACCCCGTTGCCGGGAGGCAGAGTGCTCGAAAGGCATCAGTCGCAGGGGATCGGGCTCGGGGCCGAGGGAGAGGTCTACGCGGTGATGAGCGTCAGCACGTGGCCGCCGCCGCCCCCGAAGGGATTGGTGATCCGGGTATCGGCCGATCCGGAGGAGGAGGTGGCGGTTCTCGGGGAGGCGTCGTTCGGCCGGTTCTTCGGGGCGAGGCCGTCGATCGGGACGTACGCTTGGCTGGGCGCGCCGGAATGGGGCCTGTATCACCTGACGCCGGATTCGGCGAGACTGGTGGTCGGTTGGGATGATCTGCCGGCGCGGGGAGGGATGAGCAACGGCACGCGGGTCAACGGGGTGGTGCTCGGGGGTGATGAGCCCGCGTTGTTGATCGGGACCGCGGCGGGTCAGAACGTGATCTGGCGGGCCGCGGATGGGGGGTTCGAGACGGTGGTGGAGACGGGGGATGAGGTGCTCATCGACGGAGTACCGAGGTTGATCGATCCGGGGTCGGCGGTGCTGGGGTCGGACGGTTCGATCCTGTTCCAGAACCTGCTCTCGGCCGGGCCGTGGGAGATCCTCCGGTTCAAGGGCGGGACGTTCAGTCGTGTGCTGAGCGTCGGCGGCGAGATCACGCTCTCGGGCGGAGACGTCGGCGTGGTCGAGACGATCGGCGCGTGGGGCGAGCCGATCGCGGGGGACGAGGCGGTGGTGTTCGTGACCCTCGCCGACAGACGGGAGGCGTTGCTGGCGCTGCGGGTCTCGCCGGACTGCGGGGCCGATTTCGACGGGAGCGGGGCCGCCGACGTGAACGACCTGCTGGGCTACCTCGGGGCGTTCCGTTCCGGGGATCCGGCCGCGGATCTCGACGGAGACGGAGCGGTCGGCGTGAGCGACCTGCTGGCGTTCCTCGGGGCCTTCCGGGCGGGGTGCTGATCGCGTGCGATGGCGCGAGACGAGCCGGAGCGGGGACGCCCCGGCTCGGATTGGTTCATGGAGGGTGAGAGGGCGTGCGCAGGCCGTCTGCGGCGGCGCATGGGTCCGCGGTGCCCGCACCGCGGGGTGGAGCGGAGGGGGAGATCAGCCGGCGCCGACGAGTTCGGCGTTGGTCTTGAAGCGCTTCAGGGCGGCGAGGAGCTGCTCGACCTGCTGGGGCGGGGGCATGTTGAGCAGGCGCCGGCGGAGGGCGGTGATGGTCTTGTGGGTCTGCGTGTCGAGGAGCAGCTCTTCCTTGCGGGTGCCGGAGGCGGCGAGGTCCATCGCGGGGAAGAGGCGGCGCTCGGCGACGCGGCGGTCGAGGATGAGCTCCATGTTGCCGGTGCCCTTGAACTCCTCGAAGATGACCTGATCGCCCTGGGAGCCGGTGTCGACGAGGCAGGTGGCGATGAT
>CAYMFP010000448.1:0-2305 GCA_964389385.1 uncultured Phycisphaeraceae bacterium
AGGACCTGGTTGGTGCCCTTCTTGACGGCGACGACGCTGGGCTCGTTGAGGACGATGCCCTGGCCACGGACCGAGACGAGCGTGTTGCACGTCCCCAGGTCGATGCCCATGTCGACGCTGAAGAGGGAGATCAGTCGGTCGAGTATCACCGCGTCGGCATCCGGGGTCGTTTCGGGTCGGTCGTGATCCCGCCGGAACGGGGCGGGAGCGTGCGTGCAAAGTCGGCGAGAAGTCTAGCGGCTTATCGGATGCACCGCGGGCGGGGGGTTAAAGGGCGCGGTGGAGCGGGGGATGCCGGCGTCCTGCGAGGGGTTTCCCGCAGCGGTTGCGCCTGTCGTGCCTTCGGGGCGTGCCTGCCGGGCCGACCGTGAAGGGAGATTGCCTGCGCGCGTCCGGTGTGTCGGTGGGAGCGTCGTGGCACAGGGGAGGTCGGTGTGCGTGCGATGGCGGGCGCGCGCTGGTCCGGCGGTGTGGTTCTGCGAAAGGTGCGGATCAGGGGGAATGGGTCAACCCAATGGTTCGGGGGTCTGGGTAATAGCACCCGGATTTGGTGGGGTTTTAGGGCATTTCGGGGGTGATTTGCACGAGGTCGCCAAAAAGCCCTTTCATCGATGACGCACCTCTGGCACACTGGTTCAAACGAGACTGGACCGATGCACCAAACCAGCCCCAATCGCATGCTTCAAGACCGACTGGTGGAGACGATCGCGGCCCGGGGGCTGCGGCCGGGGGATGCGCTGCCCTCGGAGCGGGATCTGGCGTCGTCGCTGGGCGTGGGGCGGACGGTGCTGCGGCGGGCGCTGCGGGAACTCGAGATCCGGGGGATGATCAGCCGGCGCCAGGGGCTGGGGACGTTCCTGACGGACGCGAAGGACCGGGGAGCGGGGAACTCGCGGGAGGGGCTGCCGCCGGGTTCGACGGTGGCGCTGCTGCTGCCGAACACGTGGAGCCCGTTCTACCGGCAGATGATCCAGGGGTTCGAGCAGGAGTGCCGGCGGCTGGGGGGGATGTCGGTCATCTTCTCGGTGGACGGTCAGGTGGGGGTGCAGGCGGACCTGCTGCTGCGTCTGGTGGCGCGGGACGTCCGGGGGGTGGCGATCGTGCCGTGCGCGGCGCCTCCGGGGACGGTGGAGGAGCATCTGGAGGCGGTGCGTCGGGCGGGCCTGCGGGTGGTGCTGCTGCACCGCCCGGCGCCGCGGCCGGGGATCCAGGCGCTGACGGTGGACTGGGAGCAGGTGGGGCACGTGGCGGCGGACCGGGTGGCGGCGGCGGGGCACCGGCGGATCGCGCTGCTGATCAACGACACGTCGGATTCGGCGGGCGCGGCGCGTGCGGCGAGCCCCGAGACGCTGATGGAGCTGGGCTTCACGCGGCGGCTGATGCAGCTCGGGATTCCGTTCCGCCCGGAGCTGCTGGTGAAGTACCCGGACCTGTCGGAGACGGTGGAGACGAACGGGGTGCTGGTGCGGCGTCTTGGGGATCTGCTGGCGAGCGAGTCGCGGCCGACGGCCGTGTGCGCGATGTCGGACCGGCTGGCGGAGATGTCGATGCTGCTGCTGGTGAGCCGCGGGCTGCGGATCCCGGAGGACATCTCGCTGGTGAGCTTCGGGGCGAAGGAGCGGGAGGGGCTTCTGAAGCGCGTGGCGGCGGTGACGATCGACAGCGCCGGGGCGGGGGCCCGCGCGGCGGGGCTGCTCATGGGGCGTGGCGACGCGGCGACGGCGGAGGAGCGGCCGTGGGTCCGGATCGAGTTCACGGAGAGCGAGACGCTGGCGCCGTGGTCGGGTGACGACGAGGCGGAGGCCGGAGTGGAGTCCGAGGCGGGGTTCGGGGTGGCGCCCGCGGTGGGGTCCGGGCTGGTGGAAGAGAAGCTCGGGGGGGGAGTCGAAGCAGCGTCGGGGGCGCTCGACAGATAACAGATCCAAGGGGGCGGGGGTATCGGGGGTGGAGTCTGGCGGGTGGGGCCCGGCGGCATCGGAGGCCGTCGGGTGACTCGCGGTTCGTGTCTGCGCCCGCCCGGCGGAGAGGCCGGGGCTGAAGGGTGAGCCCGATTCGGCTTCGAGGCCGTGGAGGCGAGAAATGGGTCGTGCCGGAAACCATGCGGGAGTGCGCTCGGCCGGGTGTCCGCGATGTCGGCATCGCGGCGTGGAGTCCGGCGCGGGTGTGGGGATGAGGGGGGGGAGAGGTCGGGCGGGGCTCGGGCGGTCGGCGTTCACGCTGATCGAGCTGCTGGTGGTGATCTCGATCGTGGCGTTGCTGATCGGGATCCTGCTGCCGGCGCTGGGGAAGGCGCGGGGGGCGGCGC
>CAYMFP010000449.1:0-2259 GCA_964389385.1 uncultured Phycisphaeraceae bacterium
GGGCCGGGTCGGGCGGGCGGGGGCCGGCGGGGTGGACGCCGAGATCGCCGACGCGGTGCGGGGCGTGCTGGCCCGGGCCGTGGCGTTCGCGGCCGGGACCACCCAGGCGCTGGTGCACGGCGACTGGCACCCGGGCAACCTGCTGTTCCGGGGGGACGAGCCCGTGGCGGTGTGCGACTTCGACCACGCACGGCTCGGGGCCCGGGAGCGGGAGGTGGCCCAGGGGCTGGCGCAGTTCTCTCTGACCCGGGGCGACACCGGGCGGGACCCGGCCTCGTGGCCCGCCGCAGCCGATCTCGAGCGGCTGGCCGCCCACTGGCGGGGCTACCGCGCGGGCGGGGGGCGGGCCGACGCGGCGGTGGTCGCGGGCCTGCTGCCGGGCGTGCTGATGGAGGAGGGGCTGGGGGCGAGCGACCCGCGGGCCGTGTGGCTTGTGCTGCGCAAGGCCCAGTGGCTGGAGGACCACGCGGGGGCGGTGCGGGACGCGCTGAACGGGGGGGGTTGACCCCGGGCTTATACTGCGTCATGCTGCTCATGGCGATTCTGACGCTGGCGGGACTCGGCGGGCCGGCGCCCGAGCCGATCCAACGCCTCGACGACCCGGACTGGCGGGTCCGCCAAGCGGCGACGGAGACGCTCGCCGAGGTCGGGACGGACGCCGGGGCGGCGTACGACGCGGCCATCATGGAAGCGCTCACGCGGCCCGACCTGAGCGAGGAGGCCCGGGTCCGGCTGACGCGTTTGGCCGTGCGCCGGTTCCGGTCGGCGGAGCTGGGCGCGCTTGGCGTGAGCTTCGGGGCCGCGGGCGAGGGGGCGGTGACCATCCAGTCCGTGGTGGCGGGGTTCCCGGCGTCCGACGTTCTGCGCGCGGGCGACACGGTGCTGGCGGTCGGGGACGAGATGATCGGCGGTCAGAACCACCTGCGGGCGGAGATCCTCAGCCGGCGTCCCGGGGACACGCTGCCGGTGCTGGTGCGCCGGGACCGGACGGTGCTGGAGCTGGACCTGCCGCTGGGGTCGTACACCGGCCTGGACGCGGCGGCCGCGCTGGACGACGAGACCGTGCTGTGGGCGATGACGCTGCGGTTCGCGCGGGAGGGCGTGGCCGTGCCGCGGCCCGAGCCGGTGGGCACGGGCCTGAAGGCGGAAGCCTGGCTGAGCGCGGCGTTCCCGGAGGGCCGGGAGGGCCGCGCGCCGGGCGGGGGGGAGCGGGTCAGCCCGGGCATCGCGCTGGGCCCGGCGGGGCTGGACCGCGAGGCCGCGTCGCGCCGGCGCAGCGCGTGGACGACGCGGGACGACGCGGTGCGCACGGTCAGTGAGCAACTGCGGGCGGACCTGGGGCGGCGGATGACCGCGGGCGTGCGCACGCGCTCGGTGCTGGTGGAGTTCGAGAGGGCGTTGGGCGACCGGCTGCGCCGGGCGGAGGCGGAGGGCGAGGACGCTAGCGCGGTGGCGGCGACGCTGGCCGAGCTGCGCAAGCGGATGCGGGCGCTGGACGCCTGGCTGACCGAGACGGCCCGCGCGATGGACGCCGGGCCGGGCTGAGCCTCAGGCGAGCCCGCGGAGCTGTTCCAGGCGTTCGGCGACGGCGGCGCGGGCCCCGACGAACGCCGGCTGGGCGTCGTCGCGCTCGGCCAGGGCGAGGGCGCGTTCGCAGCGGTCGATCATCTTCTTTGCGGCCCCGGGTTTGTGCAGGTCGCAGGCGTTGTCGTACACGTCGGCGAGCTTGACCAGGCGGGCCTGCCACGGGGCTGCGGCGAGGCGGGCGTCGTAGTCGCGCTCGCGCTGGTCCTCGCGGAGGAGCATGTTCTTGGTCATGGCCGCGACGCACACCGCGACGGCCTCGCCGAAGCGGGACTCGACGTCATCGAAGTCGGTGGCGGTGTCCTCGATGGCGTCGTGGAGCAGGGCGGTGCAGACGGCGACCTCGTCCGCGCAGTCGAACACGTCGCGGACGGTCATCGCGACGCGGAACACGTGGGCGACGTAGGGCGTCCTGCCGTCCTTGCGGAGCTGCCCGGCGTGGACGCGGGCGGCGAAGGAGGCGGCTTGCTGCCAGAGGGGCGTGTCCATGCGGACAGAATACGCTCGGCGGGGGCCTGCGCTGGGGCCGGAGGGGCAAAGACGCGGCCCCGCGCGGGGCGGGGCCGGGGGAGGACGTGAAGAATGCGGAAGACCCGGCTCGGCGAGCCGGGGCACCGGGGCTTACTGCGCGTCGTAGGCGGCGAGGAGGTCGGCGAGGTCCTGCTGGCAGATCTG
>CAYMFP010000450.1:0-2257 GCA_964389385.1 uncultured Phycisphaeraceae bacterium
CCCCACCCTCCCGCTCCCTCCGCGGCCTCCGCGGCCTCTGCGTTCCCTCCTCCTGCGATCGGGCCCGCTCCGTCCGTGCGGCGCGGATTCCTATCCTCCCGTCCCATGCCCCAAAGCGCCGCCAAGGAAGCCGCGAACAACCTGCTCGAAGACCTCAAGTGGCGGGGCCAGTTCCACCAGGCGACCGACTACGAGGGGCTTGCGGGCCACCTCGCGGAAGCGGGCGCGAGCCCCGGCGGCGTCCGGTTCTACAACGGGTTCGATCCGACGGCCGACTCGCTGACGATCGGCAACCTCGTCCCGATCATGCTCATGCGGCGGTTCCAGGACGCGGGGCACACGCCGGTGGTGCTGCTGGGCGGGGCGACGGGGCTGATCGGGGACCCGTCGGGCAAGGAGGCCGAGCGGACCCTGCGCACGCGGGAGGAGGTGGAGGGGAACATCGCGGCGCAGCGGAAGATCTTCGAGCGGGTGCTCGACTTCTCGCCGGGGAGGCCGAACCGCGCGGTGATGGTGAACAACTACGACTGGTTCAAGGGCATCGGGTTCATCGAGGCGCTGCGGGACATCGGCAAGCACTTCAGCGTGAACCAGATGATCGCGCGGGACTCGGTGAAGAACCGCCTGGACCGCCAGCAGGGGATCAGCTACACGGAGTTCAGCTACATGCTGCTCCAGGCGTACGACTTCCTGCACCTGTACAAGAACTGGAAGCAGGTTAAGAACGAGCGGGGGGAGCCCCTCTTGGATGGCCCGGTGACGCTCCAGACAGCCGGGGCGGACCAGTGGGGGAACATCGTCTCGGGCGTGGATCTGATCCGCCGCGAGATGTACGTCGAGAAGAGCTTCGACAAGTATGCAGAGGAAATCGAGCGCCAAGGCAAGAAGCCGAGAGCCGTGGTGGGCGATTTGGATGTCGACGAGCCCAGAGCGTTCGGATACACCGTGCCGCTCTTGACCAAGGCGGACGGGACGAAGTTCGGCAAGACGGAGAGCGGGGCGGTGTGGCTGTCGCGGACGGAGGACCGGGCGTCGGGGCAGCCGGGGACGAGCCCGTACGCGTACTTCCAGTTCTGGCTCAACGCGAGCGACGAGGACGTGATCAAGTTCCTCAAGATCTTCACGCTGCTCAAGCGAGAGAGGATTGAGGAACTGGAGGCGGCGCACGCGCGGGACCCGGGGCGGCGGGAGGCGCAGCGCGTGCTGGCGCGCGAGGCGACGGCGCTGCTGCACGGGCGGGACGAGGCGGAGAAGGCCGAGGCCGCGGGGCAGGCGCTGTTCAGCGGGGAGGTTGCGTCGCTGGACGAGGCGACGCTGCGCGAGGCGTTCGCCGAGGCGCCGTCGAGCGACCACCCGCGGGACACGCTGGCGGGGGAGGGCGTGCCGCTGGCCGACCTGCTGGTGCGGACGGGGCTGTGCCAGAGCAAGCGGGAGGCGCGGCAGTTCCTGGGGCAGGGGGCCGTGAGCGTGAACGGGCGGAAGGCCGAGGGGGAGGACGCGAAGCTGACCACGGCCGACCTGCTGCACGGTTCGATGATCGCGCTGCGTCGCGGGAAGAAGAACTGGCACCTGACGCGGTGGAGCTGACCTCGTCGGGCGGTGGAGGGGGCAGGAGGGTCCGACCGGGTGCGGAGCGGCCGCGCGGAATCTGCGAAAGAGGCTCGAAAGGTGCGGGGGGCGGCCGCATAACCTACGCCGCATGCATGACCTGCCGCTGCTGACGACGATCGCCGCCGGGTTCGCCGCCGCCTGGGTCCTGGGGTTGATCACGCAGCGGATCGGGCTCTCGCCGATCGTGGGGTACCTGCTGGGCGGCGTGGTGATCGGGCCGTACACGCCGGGGTTCGTGGGGGACGAGCACCTGGCGCACCAGCTCGCCGAGGTGGGCGTGATCCTGATGATGTTCGGGGTGGGGCTGCACTTCCACCTCAAGGACCTGCTCGCGGTGAAGGGGGTGGCGGTCCCCGGGGCGGTGGTGCAGAGCACGGCGGCGACGGCGGTGGCGGTGGCGGTCTTCCACTGGGGGTTCGGGTGGCCGGTGCGGTCGACGCTGGTGCTGGGGATGGCGTTCTCGGTGGCGAGCACGGTGGTGCTGCTGCGGGTGCTGATGGACCGGGAGATGCTGACGACGAGCCACGGGCACGTGGCGGTCGGGTGGCTGCTGGTCGAGGACGTGTTCACGGTGCTGGCGCTGGTGTTCGTGCCGATGCTGGCGGTCGAGCCGGTGCTCGGGGCGGCCGGGGTGGGTGCGGACGGG
>CAYMFP010000451.1:0-2247 GCA_964389385.1 uncultured Phycisphaeraceae bacterium
CCCGGGGGGGGGCTGCTCGGTCTCCCGGGGGGGGTCGGCGCGCTGGCGCCGGCGGGCACGAGTGTAGTGCCCGCGTCCGGCCGCTACGCGAACGCCGCCTCGGGCTTCGGCTCCGGCAGGGGCGGGAGGTCCCGCTCCCGCCGCGGCGGCCGGGGCGCGGCCCTCCCGGAGGGGCGGATCTCCTCGATCCACGCCCGCATCTCGCGCTTCAGGTCGCGCCAGGCGTCGCTCGTGCGCAGGCGGAGGTAGGTGTCGAAGAGGGCGAGCAGCAGCGCGTCGAGCCGGCGCGTCTGGTCGAGGCGGAACTCGAGCAGGTCGCGGGCGTGCTCGAACTCGTCCTCCGTCTGCGGGAGCTGGCACCCGGAGACGAGCCAGCGGTCGGCCTGGAACGTGAACGTCCACTGCCGGACCCCGTCGGAGAGGATCACGCCGGCCTTGCGCGGCCACTTGCCGGTGCCGAGCGCCTCGCCCGCCTCCGGGAGGCGGAACGGCGAGATGCCTTCGAGGTTGCCCTTGAGCGTCTGCTTGCCGGTGACGCCCCAGGCGCACTCGGTGTCGACGCTCCGGTCGAGGACGATCGCGATCTCCACGTCCTCCCCGTCCGGGAGCTTCGCCCCGACGGCGCCGCCCGCGCGCTCGGTGAGGAACCACATCCACAGGAGCAGCTCGTTGCCGAGGAAGTCGAGCGGCTCCGGGCTCGCCTGGGCCCACGGCACCTCGGGGACGGCGTGGTCGACGGGGACGCCGTCGGCGTCCTCGTGGTTCTGCAGCGCCAGGGGCGGGGCGCTGAACGCGGCCGGCCTGAGGTCCGTGAGCACCGAGCCGCGCTGCCGCTCGGCGAGCAGGTCGCCCGCGATCGCGCCGGCCGACTGGACCGCCAGCGCCCCGTCGAACGTCGCGGTCCACATGCTGGAGAGCCGCTCGACGACGGCGTTGGAGTTCCCCGCGGTCAGCAGCGCCCCGCGCGCCGCGTCCCACACCACGGGGACGAGCTTGCTCTTGCGGTAGCGCCCGTCGGCGAGGTGCTCGTGCAGCTCGCGCTCGGCGAGGTCCTTGGCCTCGGCCTTCTGGCTGCGGCTCAGGAACCCCGAGGGGTTGGCCGCGGCGAGGATCGCCTGCTGCTGGGCGAGGATCGCCTTCTTGACGTCGGCCGGGGGCTTGTTGGTGTCGATGCGGAGGGCGAAGTGGGCGAGCGAGCCGCCGTCGAAGATGTTCTTGTCGAAGCCGAACTTCTCGTCGTAGAGGTGCTCGCCGGCGGTCCACCCGGCCTCGACCTCGCGGGGCACGCCGATGTCCGTGGCCGAGAGCGTGTGCTCGGCGAGCGCGTCGAGCTCGTTCTGCCCGAGCGTCTTCTTGCCCGGGCGGAGGACCTTGAGGCGTCCGAAGCTGACCTGTCCGGAGTTGAACGGCATGGGGCTCCCGGTGTCTGGCGTCGCCTGCGGCGAGGGGCGGAGGCTACGCGTCGGGCGCGGGTGGGTCGTCCAATCGTGCGCAACCGACAGGTTGGGCACGGCTCGGCGGCGCGTCCGGTGACCGGTCTTCGCGGCGGCGAGGATCCTCCTCGGAAGCCCGGACGAGCAGGTAGACCGTGGCGATGCCGCAGGCGATCGCCACGACCAGGGAGATCCCCTCCGGGTTCAGCAGGCCGATCGACGTCGCGATCGCGAAGGTCCCGGCGGCGATGTACGAGAGGCGGTGCATCGCGCCAGGGTACAGGATCAGAGCAGCCGTTTGATCTGCCGCCCGATCTCGGTCGCCTCTTCCTGGGTCAGCGTGCCGGGGCGCCAGGCGCCGGAGAGGTCGAGGCCCGGGCCGTTCTCCTTGTCCGGCTTGCCCTTGACCGGGATCCCGCGCCCCGGGAAGCGGGGGATGATGTGGAAGTGCACGTGCATCACGGCCTGGTGGGCCTCGGGCCCGTTGTTCTGCAGGACGTTGTACCCGGGGCACCCCGTGATCTTCTTGAGGGCCCGGCAGAGGCGGGGGAGGACCCGCCCGATCGCGGCCGCGGCGTCGTCGGAGAGTTCGTCGAGCGTGACGGCCGGCTCCTTGGGGATCACCAGCGCGTGCCCCTCGCTGAGCGGGGCGATGTCGAGGATGGCGATGCAGTGCGCATCCTCGTAGATCTTGTGGGCGGGGATCTCGCCGCGGATGATCTTCGAGAAGACGGAGTCGGCGCCGTCGGCCTGGGCGGGAGAGGGGGCGGTCTGGGTCTGCTCGGGCATGGCCAAGTCTACCGGGTGGGGGAGA
>CAYMFP010000452.1:0-2245 GCA_964389385.1 uncultured Phycisphaeraceae bacterium
AGGTAGGCGAGGAGGTCGTTGACGTCGACGTCGGCGTCGTGGTCCATGTCGGCGGCGTCGGAGTCGGGATCGCGGAAGGCGCCGAGGTAGTCGAGCAGGTCGCTGACGTCGGCGGCGCCGCTGGCGTCGCGGTCGGCGCGGCAGGCGGCGCAGACGGGGGTGACGACGCGGAAGGCGTCGACGGCGGCCTCGATGACGTTGTCGGAGTCGACATCGGCGGCGACGAAGCGGAGGCGGACGCCCTCGCCGGCGGGGACGTCGTCGGGGACGCGGAGGGTGTCGGTGCGCCAGCCGCCGGCGGTCTCGTGCGCACGGACGCGGGTCCAGGCGGAGCCGTCGGTGGAGTGCTCGACGAAGAGGCCGTCGTTGGGGGTGGCGCGGCTGTTGGGGATGTCGTTGACCCAGTAGGCGTACTCGATGAGGCTGCCTTCGGCGAGGCTCAGGGGCGGGCTGGTGAGCGCGGTGGAGCCGTTGTCGACGTCGCTGTTGCTGCCGGCGGGGCCGGTGAGGTAGCAGGAGCCGGACGCGTCGTAGTCGGCGGGCGGGGCGCCGCGGGAGGCGTCGGAGGGGACGCCGCGGGCCCAGTGCCCGCGGGCGGCGTCGCCGGAGACGGTCCAGCCCCGGTCGGTCTCGAAGTCGTCGGCGAAGGGGATGTCGAGGCGGGAGGCGACGAGGAGGCCGGCGCGCTGGACGGGGGCGCGGACGGGGTAGGCCCAGGCGGCGCCGTCGGTGTCGGAGGCCTGGAGCCACCATTCGATGGTGGAGCCGCACTCGGCGGGGGGGAGGTAGAAGTCGGTGTGGCCCATGGGGGAGGAGGAGACGGGGAGGGTCTCGGTCGGTCCGGAGCCGTCGTCGGTGAAGAGGCGGGTGGTGGCGAGGTCGGCGGCGGCGGCGCCGACGCCGTGGATGTGGGCGTGGAGGTGGGTGTCGCCGAAGGGGTCGGCGTGTTCGGGGAGGCCGTGGTGGAAGTCGAACTCGAGGCGGTCGACGGCGACGCGGGCGAGGATGAGGCCCTGCTGGATGTCGCTGACGAGGATGGTGCCGCTGGCGAAGTAGGGGTAGTTGCTCCAGGCGCCGTCGAAGTCGGGCTCGTCGTCGGCGGGGTAGGTGTCGAGCCAGGCGATCTGGGTGGGGTGCTCGGGGTCTTCGGAGGCGTCGAAGACGCGGAGGCCGGAGCGGTAGTTGGCCTCGTAGATGAGGCCCTGGTGGGTGTAGAGGTTGTGATCGATGGAGGTCGAGCCGCTGGTGAAGGCGCCGATGTAGACGGGGTTGGCGGGGTCGCGGACGTCGATGACGCGGGTGCTGGTGAGGGGGTTGATGCCGTAGTACTCGTCCATCTCGTCGTTGACGTAGAGGTAGGCGCGGTCCTCGCTGAGCCAGCCCTGGTGGCAGAAGCCGCGGTCGGGGTAGCGGAGGACGGAGACGAGGGTGATGTCGGACTTGTCGGTGACGTCGAGGACGCGGACGCCGGTGTCGGTGCCGCCGCCGTTGTAGCCGGAGAAGCAGAAGGCGATCTCGCGCCCGGCGAAGGGGCCCTCGGTGTAGGTGACGATCTGGGCGTCGTGGACGTAGAAGCCGTTGTAGACGGCGACGGGCGTTGGGTTGGATGGGTCGGCGTTGAGGTCGTAGATGTGCAGGCCGTTGTTGCCCGTCCCGCCGCCGCAGCGGTACAGGAAGCCGCTCTGCTCGTTGATGGCGACGTTGTGGGTGTCGACGTGGCCGCGATCGATGACGGTGTTGACGTGGGTGACGACGCCGTCGTCGACGCCGGAGAGGTCGTAGACGCGGATGCCCTGCCCGCCCTCGCTGACGGCGTAGGCGTGGTGGCCGTAGGTCTTGACGTCGTGCCAGTCGCTGGTGGGGCCCCTGTGGAAGGCGACGAGGCGGGGCCGGAGGGGGTCCGTGACCTCGACGACGCCGAGGCCGCGTTCGACGCCGATGAGGGCGTACTCGCGGCCGGAGGGGCTGGTGTAGCCCCAGCAGTCGTTGGCGATGCGGCTGCCGGGGTCGATGTCGGCGACGGGGACGCGTCCGAGGTAGAGCATGTTCTCGGACGCGTAGTCGCCGCCCCAGGTGCTTCCCGGATCGCCCTGGCCGGACTCGTGCCCGGGGTGCGCGGAGGCGAGGCCGGCGAGGAGGGCGAGGGTGGCGGCGGGAATGGGTTGCATGGGGCCTCCTGGGGCGCGGCGGGCGGGGTGTCGGGCGGAGGCCAAGGTACTCGATTCGTGGGCGGGGATCGAGGGGG
>CAYMFP010000453.1:0-2241 GCA_964389385.1 uncultured Phycisphaeraceae bacterium
CGCCGGAGGAGAAGGCGGCGACGCTCGCGTGGAACCGCGCACCGCCCAGGAACCGCGAGCCGGCGATGAACGCCTTCAGGACGCGCGGGTCCGGGTGATGGAAGCGGGCCGCGGCGCCGGGGCCGAGCTGCGCCTCCAGGCGGGCCAGCAGCTCCGCGGCCAGCCTCTCGTCGCCCGCGTCGCCGGAATGGACGAGCACGGTGGGTCGGAGCCCGTGGGTGTGCATCTCGGTCGCCGCCGCGATCAGACGCGGCATGTACGAGTCGCCCCAGTCCTTCTTGCCCTGGTCGAGCATGCGCTCGTTGGGCACGATGCAGGCGTAGGGCGCGGGCTCCTCGTCCGCGAAGGCGTGCTCGGCCCGGACGCCGAAGATCGTGATGTCCGGGGCGATGCGCAGGCGCGGATCGTCGCCGATCAGTTCGCGCACCGCCTCGTAGGAAGGCCGCTCCCGGGCGTAGATCCGCGTCGCGTGCTCGCAGCAGCGGAGGAAGTGCGTCCTCACCTTCGGGTTGCGGAACGGGCCGAACATCTGCGGCATGAAGACGACCGGCCGTCCGCGGCGGGCGTAGGCGCCCGCGCGCAGCGCCGCGTCCCGGGTCTTGATCCAGCTGAAGCCGTCGCCGAAGGCGTAGCCCGAGATGTCCACGAGGGCGTCGCACGCGCGCCGCGGGACGAGCCCCAGCGCCCGCCGGACGCCGGGCGAGGCCATCGCCTCCAGCGGGGCGAAGGCGATCGCCCGCGCCGCGGGGAATCGGTGCAGGGCCGCCTGGATCTTGCCCGGGAAGAGCGACGGCGAGGGGAAGACGTGGGCCAGCGCCAGCTCGGCCCGCCGCTCGTACGGCGCCTCCCGCCCCGGCTCAACCGCGAGGCGGACGCCCGGATCGGCCTCGCGCAGGCGGGCGACGGTCGTCCGGAGCATGAGTTCCGCGCCCTTGTTGCCGAACCCGGCGCCGAAGATCTCGATGGTCATAACGCGTTGTAACTCCGCAGCTCGTCGAGCGATTTCTTCTGCGAGAACGGCACCAGACCGTCGGGGTCCGGGTACCCCGCCGACATGCACATGATCACCCGCTCGTCGGGCGCCAGCCCGATCGCCTCGGCCATCATGCGCTCCCTGGCGGCGATGTCCGGCCAGTTGATGGAGCAGGACGCGACGCCCTGGACCTCCAGGGCGAACTGCAGCGCCATCGACGCGAGCGAGGCGTCGATGTAGATCACGTGCCGGTCGCGGTTGTACGGGTACGCGTGCAGCTTGCCGACGACGACGATGAAGACCGGGAACTGGTGGCTGAACCCCCGAGTGCCCATTGGGATGTCCGCCAGGCGGCGCACGATCTCCGGATCGTCGAAGATGCGGAACTCGAACGGCTGCCTGTTGCACGCGCTCGGCGAGAGCCCCGCCACCTCCACGGCCCGGTCGATCACCTCCCGCGGGACGGGGCGCTGCTCGTACCACCGCACGCTCCGGCGCCGGTAGGCCAGGGCCCGGAGATCGTCGATCGAGACGGTGAGCGGGGTCCGGTCGCGCACGTAGGGCACGCGCTTCGCGCACCCGCCGCAGGCACGCTCGCGGGCGACCGGGGCGAGGCGTTCGAACGTCTCGCGGCACCGGTCCACGTCCGGCGACTGGCCCGGCGCAACCGCCGCAAAGTAGTCGGAAAGCACGTCGGTCGACCACCCGGCGAGCAGCGCGCCGCCCTCGTCGCCGGGGGCGAGTGAGGTCACGAAGGCTTCGTAGCTCGCGATCGTTCCCGGCAGGTAGTCCCGGGCGAAGACCTCCCGGCGCGGGCGGCTGATCAGCCCCTTCTCCAGACGGTGGATGTTCCGCCGGAGCCTGTAGACGTGCCCCGTGCGGTGCCCCCGGGACATGCTCTCGCGGTACCGCAGCCGGCCGACGAGCACGGCGTGATGCTCGCGCTCGAAGCCCCGGTCGATGCAGAAGTAGATGTTCGACAGGTACGGGAAGCGCGCGCACACGGCCATCCCGCGCAGCTCCGCGGCCTCCCGAGCCTGCCGCAGCAGTCGCTTCACATGCTTGACCATAACTCCCTCGGAGCCGAGATGAGCCCGCGCAGCCTGAGGGGCAGCACGCCCAACAGCGTTTCCGCCACGGGCACCTTCCCCACGCGCTCCCAGACGGCCAGCCCCGCGGCGTAGACCGCGGCGGCCGCCGCCGGCAGCAGGATCAGGCGGGCGAGCGGCGGCACGCCCGCCGTGGCTGAGCCGAGCAGCGAGGCGGCC
>CAYMFP010000454.1:0-2211 GCA_964389385.1 uncultured Phycisphaeraceae bacterium
CCAGCGTCGGCGGCAAGACCGGCCTCAACCTCGACCCCACCCCCACCCCCTTCCACCCCTCCCCCTCCTCCCCTCACCCCCTCAAGACCCAAGACTCAAAGCCCCGCGCCTCCACTCCCCTCCTCAAGAACTTCCTCGGCGCCTTCCACTTTCCCCTCCACGTCGCCGCGGACACCGACGCCCTCCGCTCCCTCCCTCCGCGCATCCTCTCCTGCGGCCTCGCCGAGTGCATCAAGCACGCCCTGATCGCGGACCGACACCCCCTTCCTCGCCGACGCCCGCGACCCCGCCCTCCTCGACTGGACCGAGCACAACACCCCCCGCGTCCGCGCCGGCGACCCGCACGCCACCGCCGAGATCATCGAACGATCCGTCCGCATCAAGGCCGCCGTCGTCTCCACGGACCCCTACGAACTCGCCCCCTCCGCCGCCGGCGGCCGCGCCCTCCTCAACCTCGGCCACACCTTCGCCCACGCGATCGAGACGCTCCCCGTCCGCCGGGTGCCGCCGCTCGTCCCCGAGCCACCGACGACGGCTCAGAATCGCAGCGGCGTGCACGAGCCCGACGAAATCTCCGACCAGCTCCACCACCCCCACCTCCTCCACGGCGAGGCCGTCGCCCTCGGCCTCATCGCCGCGGCCGCCACCGCCGCCCGCCTCGGGCTCTGCGACGCCGACCTCCCCGAACGCGTCGAGCGCCTCGCCGCCGCCGCCGGCCTGCCCACCCGCGCCGCCGACCTCCCGCCCTCCACGGACCTCCTCGCCGCGATGGGGCACGACAAGAAGGTCCGCGCCGGCCGCATCCGCCTCGTCCTCCCCGACGCCCCCGGCCGCTGCCGCGTCGTCGAGAACCCCGACCCCGCCGCCGTCACCGCCGGCTGGGACGCCATCCGCGCCTGAGCGTCCCGAAAACGGTGGCACGAATCAGCCCGCCGCGGGCTGATTCGTGGCGGCGCCCGCCAACCCCGCGCCGCCCGCCGCCCGGTGGACGCGACCTCGCCGCCCGAGTCTCGGACGTCCTTCCTACAACCCACCATGCCCGACCCCACACCCACGCCCACTCCCCCCCACGACGCCCGCCCCGGCGCTGAAGACCTCATCCTCCGCGACCACCTCGCCATCGACCGCACCGCCCTCGCCAACGAGCGCACCCTGCTCGCCTACCTCCGCACCGCGATGGGCCTCGCCTTCATCGGCCTCTCCATCCTCCACTTCGAAGGCGAGCACCTCCCCGAACGCCTCTTCGCCTGGACGCTCGTCGCCGCGGGAGCCGGCCTCGCCGCCCTCGGCTTCGCCCGCTTCCGCCGCATCTCCCGCCGCCTCCCCCGCCGCTGACCCCTGCCCTTCCCGCCTGCCCAGCCGCGAGGCCAGCCCCAGGGCTCTGTGTGCGCCCGTCCCCTACCCTGCGGCCGCGTGACGCTCGATCACTCCAAAGTCCAGGAGCACCTCCGCCGCCTCGAAGCGCAACGCGCCGCCGATGCCTTCCGCGACCGCGACCCCCGCTGCCCCACCTGCGGCTACGACCTCCGCGGCCTCCAGCAACTCCGCTGCCCCGAATGCGGCGCCCGCATCCGCACGGACCGCTACCCCCCGCCGCGCCCGTCCGACTTCGCGGCCGGGTTCCTCTCCCTGCTCACGAACCCTCCGCGCCCCGAGGTCGCCCTGGGCATCGTCTTCGCAACGGCCTGCCTGCTCGTCGGACACAGACGAGGCCTCGGCGCCTGGAGCCTCCACCGCACGCCCACGGCCGCGGTGCTCATCCCCGCCGCCTTCCAACTGCTCGTCTTCCCCGCCGCCATCGTCCTGACGTTCATCTGGCTCGACCGGGAGATGCGTCGCGAGCAAGGACGCCTCGACCCGAGACGCAGCCCCGCCCCGCTTCTCACCCGCAGCGCGTGGCTGCTGGCCATCCTGAACACGGCCCTGCTCGCGTGGCGGCTCCTCGCCCGCTGAAACACGCATCCGTATCCCCTCCCCCTCCCCGTACTTCTCCCCGATCTCTCAAAATCCCCAAAACATCCCCGCGCACCCACCGCCTTTGTGCGCACGAACCCCGCCGCGCCTCCGGATATACGGAGGCCCACACATGACCGCCATCGCCGAACGCATCCGCGCCGAGTCCACCCGCCGCGCCCACGCCGACCGCCGCCGCCGCCCCGCCGACCCGGCCTCCGCAAGCCCGCTCCCCCCGTCCCCGGCCCGACCGCCCAC
>CAYMFP010000455.1:0-2198 GCA_964389385.1 uncultured Phycisphaeraceae bacterium
AGGCGGGGTGGGGTGGGGTGGGGTGGGGGTCAGGCGAGCGCGAGGGCCTCGACGACGAGCGTGTGCAGGTCGATGTTGTCGATCAGCGGGCCGAGGCGTTCGGCGCCGGGGCCGAAGGCGGTGCACTCGACGTAGTCGGCCGTGTGGTTCGTCCCGACGAACGAGACGCCGAGGTGGTTGGCGAGCACGGAGCCGAGGGCGCCCTCGGGCGTGGCGCGGGGGAGGAAGGCGTCGCCGGGGGCGCCGGCGAGGGTGGTTCGGGCGAGCCAGTCGCGTTCGCGCTCGCCGAGCTGGACGCCGATGGCCTCGCGGACGAGGGAGGCGAACTCGTCGATGCCGGCGCCGCGCTGCCGCGCGGGGGCGAAGCGTCCGGCGATCCAGTCGAAGCTGTGCCGCGCCTCGGCCAGGCGGGCGAAGGCGGCGTCGCCGCTCTCGGTGTAGAGCGTGAGGCCCGGGTTGGCGTTGGCGTGGTCGGTGGTGACGATGAGGAGCGTGTCGTCGCGGGCGCGGGCGAAGTCGACCGCGGCGGCGAGGGCGGCGTCGAACTCGCGTTGCTCGCGGAGCAGGGAGCAGGCGTCGTTGTTGTGGGCGGCGTGGTCGACGCGCCCGCCCTCGACCTGGAGGACGAAGCCGTTCGGCGCGCGTTCGAGCCGCCGCAGGGCGGCGCGGGTCATCTCCGCGAGGGTCGGCTCGTCGAGCCCGTCGGCGTCGCGGTCGAGCGCGTAGGAGAGGTGGGCGTCGTTGAAGAGCCCGAGGACGCGGCCGGGCGCCCCGTCGGCGCGGGAGAGCTCGCGGGCGGTGCGCAGGAGCGTGACGTCGGGGTGCCGGGCGAGCAGCTCGTCCGGGAAGAACCTCCGCCCGCCGCCGAGGACGACGTCGACGCCGCGGTCGAGGATCTGCCGGGCGATCTCGCGTTCCATCCCGCGGTCCGGCACGTTCGCGACGAACGAAGCCGGGGTGGCGTGGGTGACGGTCGTCGTGGTGACGAGCCCGGCCGCGCGGCCGGCGTCCTTCGCCTCGACGAGGATCGGG
Source organism: uncultured Phycisphaeraceae bacterium (assembly GCA_964389385.1). Lineage (GTDB taxonomy): Bacteria > Planctomycetota > Phycisphaerae > Phycisphaerales > UBA1924 > CAYMFP01. The sequence continues at coordinate 1,033 of CAYMFP010000455.1, forward strand.
CGCGGCTCGCTCCCGTCGGGCAGCATGTTGATCCACCCGTTGTTGACGTGCACGCCGCATCCCCAGGCGCTGCCGCCGGCGGCGGAGTCGGTGACGAGCGAGTCGAGCGAGTGCGTCATCACCATCGAGCGGTACACGTCCGGCGCCCCCTCGCGCCGCCCGCGGGCGTGGGTCCATCGCCACAGCGTCGCCCACGCGGACGGGCCCTCGCCGCGGCGGCGGGCGAGCATGTCGGCGAGGGTCAGCGTGCCGGTCGACATGCCGTCGGCGACCATGAAGATGACGTTGCGGGCGTGGGCGCCGCGCGCGTCGGGGAGGAGGGCGGCGGGGCCGGCGCGGCTCGCCCGCGCGGCCGCGGGGGCGCCGAAGCCCCCCGCCGCTGCGCCCGCGGCCGCGAGCGAGGCGGTGCGGAGGAACTCGCGGCGTCCGGGGCGAACGGGCGGGCGGAGTGGGCTGGACATCGGCGAACGATACTGGCCGCCGGCGCGGGCGCCCGGGCGCGGCGTGCGAAGATTGGGTGAAGCTCCGTGAGCGCGCGGTCCCGATGCGGGCGGCCGGGCGCGGATCCGGGGCGTCGGATCGGGGCCGCCGTGCTGCGTGTCCGGCGTTCGCGATCCCCCGCTGCCCGGAACACCTCTCACGCCCCCGCGGCGATTCAGGCCAGCGCCGCCTCGCGCGGGAGGGTCTCGATGATGTTGCGGACGATGCGGTCGTGCGTCACGCCCTCGGCCTCGGCCTCGAAGTTCAGGATGATCCGGTGCCGCAGCGCCGGCAGGGCGACCTGCTGGATGTCGTCGGTGCTCACGGCGGCGCGGCCGTCGAGCAGGGCGCGGCACTTCGCCCCGAGCATGATCGCCTGGGCCGCGCGCGGGCTCGCGCCGACGCGGACGTACTGGTTCACGAGCGGGGTGGCGAACTCGCCGGAGCCCGCGCCGAAGGCGCCGGACTCGCCCCGCGGGTGCGTGGCGAGGGTCATGCGGATGGCGTAGTCCTGCACGTGGTCGGCGACGGCGACGCGGCGCACGAGCCGCTGGTGCGCCAGGATCGTCTCCCGGTCGAGCACCGGGCGGATCTGGGCCTCCACGCCCCCGGTCGTGCGGTTGAGGATCTCGGCGAGGTCGGCCCGCGAGGAATAGCCCACCAGGAGCTTGAAGGCGAAGCGGTCG